>NZ_JAUBRH010000005.1:10515-54119 GCF_036701775.1 Microcoleus sp. N9_A2
AGGTTCTGGGGTTGGTTCCGGCAAAGGTTCTGGGGTTGGTTCCGGCAAAGGTTCTGGGGTTGGTTCCGGCAAAGGTTCTGGGGTTGGTTCCGGCAAAGGTTGCGGGGTTGGGGTTGGCAAAGGTTGCGGGGTTGGGGTTGGCAAAGGTAGCGGGTTGGGTACCGGAGTTAGTGTCGGCGTCGGACTGATGACTGCTGGCGCTGTCGGAGTGGGTTTGGGCCGCGAATTGTTGAGAAATGAGCCGACTAAAGCCCAGGAACCGAAGCCAGTCAAGATTACTAAGCCCGTCAGCAGTCCGATCGCAGCGATGGGATTGTCCCAAACAGAGTTGCCAACAGGCTCACTTAGCGGATCTGGCTGGTTTTGCGGGTGGGAACTCTGGGCGGCGGGCTCTGGCGGCCTGCCCACGGCCACCGTTGCTATTAGCGAAGGGTTTGTCGGCACCACTGCTGGCGCGGGCGGTACAGTTGGCTGGGTAGGTTTAGGATTAGTTTGGCCGTCGAGTGCTTGGGCGACTTCGCTGACAGATTGATATCGATCGCCCGGAGACCGGCTCAACATCCGATTCAGCACCAAAGCCAAACCTGTGCTCACCTGCACTCGCTGCTGCCAATTCCACTGCAGCGTCGTTTGATCGAGCAATTCCTGCGGTTCTTTGCCTGTCAGCAGGACGATCGCCGTTACAGCTAAAGCGTAGAGGTCGCTGCTGGCTGTTGCCCGCCCGCTTTGCAACTGTTCCATCGGCGCGTAGCCGATTTTACCGACAGTTGTCGCGTGGGCTGTTCCTTCGGGAGACTGAACTTTGGTGGCGAGTTCCTTCACCACTCCAAAGTCAATCAGCACCGGCAACTGGTCGTTTTCCCTGCGAATTATATTTTCTGGGGAGATGTCGCGGTGGATGATGCCGCGGGCGTGGATGTGAGCCAGTACCGGCAGCATTTGCCGGATAAATACCAAGACTTCGGCTTCGGTGAAGCTGCGACCATTTGAAGTTCGATCGAGCAACAGTTCGCGGTAAGTCATCCCTTCCACGTAATCCTGCACTAAAAACAAACGCTGATTCTCTTCAAATATTGCCCGAAACTGGGGAATTTGCGGGTGCCCAATTTGGTAAAGTATTGCTGCCTCTCTTTGAAACAATTCCTTCGATTTTTCCAAAACGTAAGGCCCGCTTTGCACCGGAATCAATTCCTTCAGGGCGCAGCGTTCTTGAAACCGTCCCAAATCTTCTACTAAATAAGTCCGGCCAAATCCCCCTTGACCTAAAATATTCACCAAACGGTAGCGGTTTTGTAGGAGAGTTCCAATAGCAATAGGTGGCTGCATAAGTTTAAGTAGAAACTGTTAAATAGTTGACAGTTGACAGTTGACAGTTGACAGTTGACTGGGGATTTAAACCCGTTCATCAACAATTGCTAATTGTCCAGTGTTAAAAAATAGACGATCCTGCTAGGTCTTTAACACTCAATAGCATACTTCACTGTCTCTCGCTCCCAGTCCCGACCAAAGTTAGCATCTTACGTTTTTTGACGCAACTTTGAGCAACCAATTTTTTTTTAGATTTAAGGAGGGGGCAACCACGGGGGGTTTGCCCCTACATTTCCGATGTTTTGGGGTCGATCGAATGACTGCTGATGGTACTGTCAACTAACAACTGTCAACTGTCAACTGTCAACTGTCAACTGACTAAGCTTTGCTTTCACCATGTCTTGAATTCTGTTACCGTCTGCTTTGCCCTTAAGCTGCTGCATTGCCTTGCCCATCACCTTGCCCATATCTTTTGCAGAAGTAGCGCCAACCGAAGCAATCACTTCGTCAACGACTTGACTCACCTCTTCGTCTGACATCTGCGGTGGCAAATACTCTTCAACAATTGCTAACTCCGCCTCCTCTTGTGCCACTAAATCTTCGCGGCCACCTTTGCGGTATTGTTCGATCGAATCCCGGCGCTGTTTGGCTATTTGCATCAAAATTTCCATTTCTTGAGCTTCTGTCAGCGTGTCTTGCCCGGAAGGACGAAGGCTGACTTCTTTTTCGAGAATAAATTTCTTGATGCCGCGAACTGTTTCCAAGCGAACTTTGTCCTTGGACTTCATGGCTGCTTTGATTTCTGCGTCAATGCGTTCTCTTAAGCTCATCGATTTCTACCTTGCTTTGCCCGACATCAAAAATCTGAAGTATGCTTCCGATTCTTAACTTTTTTTACAGTATTTTTCAAGTTTATTGCCTGTTGGTGGCTTTTTTATCGCATTGAACCCGGATGCCTTCGGCTTTCGACTGAATTTGGGGTGGCTGCACTTGCAGCCTCAGCCCCAAATTGACTCACGCTAGAACTTTTAGACGCAGGGGCACAAGTGCGATCGTACTTCTCCCAGTACAGAGTTCGCTAGAACCCACATTCCGCACCCTGGGGGTGTCACACAGCATAATTACGCAGAATACTCTATCTTTACAGTAATAAATTATGCCTTTAAAAAGTAATTTATCCGTTAATGTACGGTATTTTAGTATAACTTAGAGTTTTATTAGTGGATAAAAATAAGTAAAAACCGATTGTGACCGTTGAAAGTGCCGAAAGTGGGCTAGAAACCCGGTTTCTCGGACATATTTCTGCAAGTCCTATTCAATTCGCCTAACTTCACACTTGTGGTCGCCCCGAAAGTTAAATCTCTCAAAAATTTGGCTGAATATTTCTAGTTTCAGATGGTAAGATATCGATGGAATAAACGTCCTGCAAGAGGCCTGCTGTGATCCGTTCTGCTACTTTACCGCTTCCGCTTCCCGAGCCGCCGGTTTCCGCTCATGACCGTCTGCGGCTGTTCTCCGGTTCTGCTAATGTTCCCCTCGCCCAAGAGGTGGCTCGCTATCTGGGGATCGATTTGGGGCCGATGGTTCGCAAGCGGTTTGCTGATGGGGAACTCTACGTTCAAATTCAAGAATCGATTCGGGGTTGCGATGTTTACTTGATTCAGCCAACTTGCTGTCCGGTAAACGATCGCCTCATGGAATTGTTAATTATGATCGATGCTTGTCGCCGCGCTTCGGCCAGACAAATTACTGCTGTCATTCCCTATTACGGATATGCTAGGGCTGACCGCAAAACGGCCGGAAGAGAGTCGATTACTGCAAAATTAGTGGCTAATTTGATTACGGAAGCTGGGGCCGGTCGCATTTTGGCGATGGATTTGCACTCGGCTCAGATTCAAGGTTATTTTGACATTCCTTTCGATCACGTTTACGGTTCGCCGGTGCTTTTGGATTATCTGGCGAGCAAGCAATTGACGGATATTGTTGTGGTTTCGCCGGATGTTGGCGGAGTCGCTAGGGCGAGAGCTTTTGCCAAAAAGCTTGGTGATGCTCCCCTGGCTATTATTGACAAGCGCCGCCAAGCTCACAACGTGGCAGAAGTGATGAATCTTATTGGTGATGTCAGGGGCAAAACTGCTGTGTTGGTGGACGACATGATCGATACTGCCGGCACGATTTCTGAAGGGGCCCGATTGTTGCGCCGCGAGGGTGCGAGGCAGGTTTATGCTTGTGCTACTCATGCGGTGTTTTCGCCTCCGGCGATCGAGCGTTTGTCGAGCGGGGTTTTGGAAGAGGTAATTGTTACGAATACAATTCCTGTGCCGGAAGAGAACCGTTTTAAGCAGTTGACGGTGCTTTCGGTAGCGAATTTGCTCGGAGAAACTATTTGGCGGATTCACGAAGATAGTTCTGTTAGCAGTATGTTCCGCTAGACAGGAAAAGCGCTTTTTGAATGTTTGTTTTAGGGTGCGTTAACAAGAGTGTAACGCACCGTTTTTTTGCTCAATAGTGCGATCGTTTCCCGCAAGTAATCAGCCCAGGCGCATCTCAATTTTACAGTCAACTCCCCTTCAATTCTTGTGGAGTGGGCGTCCCGCCCGCCCGGAAAATACAATTTAGAGGTCGAATAGTTTATCAAGTTCCTCGCTAAAATAACGGTTATAACTTTGTAGTGAGGACTAAAGTTCTCCTAAAATTCGCTCGGACTTGAGTTTTCACTACGAACCAATGTGACGATCGGCGATCGATCGCACTTGGTACCACCGGAACAAGAGATGGTAAAATTCTATCTTGTTGTCTGAAGAGGGCGACTTTTTTATATTCTAGATAAGTCTCGTCACAATAAGGGGCCAATAGGGAAAAATCATGAAACATTCACTTGTACGAACAGTGGCCACACTGGCAGGTTCAGCAATTTTAACACTTGGCGCGATCGGTTCAGCTAAAGCATTTACTTTTGACGAAACCGAAATTAGCCAAGACCGAGTAATTGTCATCGCCCAACCCCGCCCTTTCGGCGGCTACCAATTGCTAATTTTAGAACAAGTATCTGACAAGCGACAATGCTGGAGCGAAAGTGGCTCTAATCCCGTGAAAGTCGATCCATTATTAGTTACTTTTGATTTCACCGGTATTTGTGGCCGCGCAACAGACAGCAACGGCTTTTCAATTCGCATGGCAGGCAGCGATTTAGCATTAAAATACACCCTGACATTGGAAACTGTTGATGGCAATGTTCTTCTAATGGGAACTCCGGTAGATTACCAAGGTAAATCGGTAATTATCGGTCGCACAAACGGTGAGGTTAACGACTTCATGAAAATCAGTCTCGATCCTGCTTGGCGCTTGAGTAAAAGAGCTTACCAAGGCCGCACATTAGGCCACTTTTATTTCACTACCAATCAATCCGCACCGGGAGAAATTGGCAATACCGAAGCAATACCGCAACCAATACCAATACCGCAGCCATTACCGCAGCCAATACCAATACCGCAGCCATTACCGCAGCCAATACCAATACCGCAGCCAATACCAATACCGCAGCCAATACCAATACCGCAGCCATTACCGCAGCCAATACCGCAGGAAATACCAATACCGTAGGCAATACTGGCTTTTCTACAATTCGGAGATAGCTACCGATGATATCTACGCTTCCGAAATTAAAGAAGTTGTGGGCTTTGGGTTTGTAGCCCGGTTTTATCAAAATAATGCTTTGGGGCCGCAACTTGCTGTTAGCAGAGAGCAATTGGTATCTTTAGTTGGGGAATCTTTGAAATGAATACAAGGTGCTAATATCACCTTTTCTAGCCATGTTTCTATCCGTCCATTTAGCGACTTTGATATTTCCCGCTGGAGTGCCGGAAAACTTCTATTGGCACGGAACAACAAGATAGTTAGCTAATATCAAGATGGAACTTTTAAACCTACCCAGCCCGTCACTCGCGCTGAATTGATGGCGGTGCTGCCAAAAGCGGCCGAATTTGGTTTGTCGGCGGGAATTCAGCCGAATTTAGTTGTTAAAGAGCGGTATAAAACTTTTTCAGACACTCAGAATTATTGGGCTGTTTCTATTATTACTCAAATGTCGGCTTATTGTTCTGTTGCTGCCGCTATTAACGAAATTGGCAATCGGTTTGCTTTCGATAATTATGCAAAGCGGAATTACGCCGCGGCTACTTTACGGATGGTGAAATGCGTCAAGGCTCAGTAGGATTATTGTAGGGTGCGTCACGGAAGCGAATGCAAAATAATTGGGATTTTCCCAAGTGACTCACCCTACCTGATAATAGTAAGTCACAGGAGGAAGTACAAAATAATTGGTGTTTTCTAAAGAGACGGGCCCTATATTAAGTGGACATTTGTCAACTGTCAACTGTCAACTGTCAACTGTCAACTGTCAACTGTCAACTGTTTACGCTACACCATAATCAGTATATGGCCGTTTGTATGGCGGTTGCAATCCCAAAATAATATCCTCTCTCGGTACTCCCATTGCAACTAATTCCTCCGCAGGATTTTGCTCTGTCAAATTTTGCTGAAGCCAGATTTTTCCATCTTTGATGTCAATGTGAATGAAGGTTTGATAAATCCGGGTTAAGTGTTCCCAGCTGACATTCATCCACTGATAATGATCTCGTTCTGTGTCGCAGATAAGTTGCACTTCGACTTCATCATCAGAAACATCTTCTTCGGCATAACGGCTCATTAATGTCTGAACGTATTGACGATATTGAGTTAGTTTGTCCATTGCACAATTACCTCATTGGTTGGTTAATAGTTATATGTACTCTTGTCAAGGACGGGCAAGATGCCCGTTCCACAATAAAATCAAGTTTTGTGGAACGGGCAAGATGCCCGTTCCGGCACTGGCGTGTCCCTACTGATGGATTTTGGGGAAATCACATTTATGTTCGCGATCTAGATAATGATTTAGGATTACTATAGTTATATTTTGTACTCTTGTCAAGAACGGGCAAGATGCCCGTTCCACAATAAAATCAAGTTTTGTGGAACGGGCAAGATGCCCGTTCCTAAACAAGTAACTGATAATGGTGCAAGATATCAGTTAATCAGGACTAAAGTCCTTACTACAAACCTGTTCGTAATCAGCACTTTAGTGCTCATCATATCGTTTCCTTGGGTTTTTTCTTAGATGGCTTTTTAGGAGTTTTCGGGACGGCGATTGTATCTGATTCTTGCTGTGTGATGTCGGGGGTTAATTTGCACAAGTCATTTAAGGAAAGTTTTTGCTGAGATTCAAGTTCGTTGAGTCTGTTTGAAGCTGTTTCTAATATTTGCTTTCCCTGTCGGACTTGGATAGTAGTTTTATTTTCTATTCCATCTAGCAACACAAAAATCGAGACTGTTTGCCAAATATCTAAATCGTCGCCGACGACATCGCAAGCAGAGACAATTTTGCCGTTTTCTGGGGCGTGAATTCCTAAGCCGGAATCTTGAATTAACGGCTGGATTTCTGCTAGACTTAAATTCGCAAGGTCGCTAATTTTATGTTCGAGGGATACTAATTCTGCTAAATCTGGTAAGTCGATCGATTCTGCGGCTACAGCATCGAATTTAAAGGTAAGAGTTTGATTCAGCGGATCGGAAATGGCGTAAATTGATTGAATTTGCGATCGACTAACCGCAACTTTATCGAAAAAATCTCCACCTTGCGGGGCGATCCTCTTCGTTGATGAGCCTCCCGTAGGGGCGGGCTTCGCTAACGCAATTCGCCCATTTTCAGCCACCTCCAAGGTTTCCAAACTAACCAGAGTCGCCGCCGTAGTCTTCACAAAAATCTCGTCTAACCCCAGCAAATCCGCCAATTCCTTCAAAGTTGGCGCAGGTTCAAACTCAACACCCGCCCGCAAAATGAACTCTTCCAACACGTTAAACTCGCGCGGTTCACTAATCGCCACCTCCAGCGGAGTTTGACGGATTGCGAAGCGGAATTGACGCGCCGCCAACACTGACAAACCCGGATTTTGTTGCTCAATTTGTTCGGCTAGCGAACTTAAATTCGAGTCTATTGGTTTAGTTGAGGACGCTAGAAACATCTACAAAACCTCCGCAGTGACGCACCGTTTTTGAAACTTCCTGATACATTTTTCCGACAGTACCTGTTTGTTGGGTAAATAAATCGTGGCAGCCGACAACTACCAGCAATTCTTGAGCGCGGGAAAATGCCACATTCACCCGTTCCGGTTCCTTAGCAAATCCAATATCGCCCCTAATATTATTACACACTGTGCTAACAATAATTACAGGTCTTTCCATGCCTTGGAATATGTCAACCGTACCAGTGCGGATGCTCAAAGACGGAAATTTTTCGGCTTCGATTCTGTCTTTAATTGCATTTAATTGAGCGCCGTAAAAAGTGATAATTCCGATTTCTTTCGGCGGTTCGCCGATCGCAACTTTGGGCCGCCAAGCAGCCTCCATTTGCTCGCACAAACGCTCGATCGCATCAATCTCCTTGACATTCAACCGCGAAGTACCCTGTTTTTCCTCTTCAAATCCTTGTCCGATGGGCGTTTTTACCCAGAGAATGTGATTATTTTCTTGAATGATTCTACCTGCGAGGTTGTGGGCGCGCTTGGTGTCAGCTTCCTGAATGCCACAATTGAGTTTTTGTTGGTAAAACTGATTGATTGCGCCCATAATTTGCGGGTGCATTCGGTATTGAGTTGTCAGCATTTTTTTGATGCTGTCGCTGGCATTCTCAAACAATACTTTGAACAAAGATTCTTTGATGAAGCTAAGTTCGTCTCCGGTACAACCGATGTCTTCGGCAATATCGTCGATCGTACTTTGATTAAACATCGGTGGCAATTGCCTGTGATCGCCAACTAATACTAACTTCCTGCCTTTCAAAGCCGGAATTAATAACTCTGGGGGAGTGCATTTGCTAACTTCGTCAATGATGACTGCATCAAAGCTGGGAAAGTTTTTAGTAAAATCGAAACTAGCAGCCTGCACGCAAGTAATGCCGATCACGTTGGCATTGTCAATATAAATTTGCTTTAAATCGTTGCGGTCTTTTTCTGATGGATTGCGGAGTTTTTGAATCCAATCAGTCACAAACGTTTGAGAACGATTTAGGGCTGTTTCTTCTTGTTCTAATTTTCGCTGCCAAGTTTTGAAAAGACGCTTAATTTTGCTTAAAAAATCTACGCTGAACAATCCTGTATTGGGAACTTCTGGCCCGTATTGTTCCGGGATTTTTTTCCAGGTTGATTCCCACCAATTCCTCTCAGCAAGTAATGCTGCTGTCGGTTGCTGCTGTTGCAGTTGAGCGGTAATTCCGCTCAATTCTGTTTGAAGTTCGGCGAGTTGCTGGTGCGAAGTTGCGGCGGCAATTTGCAGCGGAGATAAATGATCGTCAAGAGTGTTTTTGATTATCTCCAAAATCCCAAAAGCATCTAAGTCAGCAATCGATTTTTCAAGCTGAATGGCGCTGGCTTTCCAAGCCTCAACTTGCTTGACAAAATGCTGCGGTTGCTCCCAAATATTCGATTTTTGGGCGAGATATTGTTCGGATAAAATCCGCAATTTTTCAGGTACATTTGGCTGTTGGACAATTGCTTGCAACAAATTAGTAACTTCGCTAATTTTTAAGTTTGCCTCTTGCTGCGCTGTTTCTACCTGAAGTTTAGCGGCGGATATTTGCTGCTGGTTCAAGGTTTGACCGATTTTATCTAATAACTGTTGCTGTTTGATCAGTTGCTGATCGGTTTCGGTTTTCAGGGGAACCACGCACTGACGGGCATTTGCGAGGATACTGTGCAGCAATTCTTTGACTAGGCGATCGAAGGTAGCCTGGATCTGATTTGGCTGCAAGGATTCACTGTAAAATTGTTGAATGCTACTTAAGAAAGTGCCAGCTTTTTCTATGATGAATTTGCGCTGACTTTGACTAACTTGGGAATAGCTGGCGAAGTCTTTGGCTAGCTGCTGCCATTGCGTACGATCGCCCGCAGAGAGCACGATCGGCGTTTGACTCAAATTTAGGTGCAGAAACTCGCTAAACCGGAACTGTTGCCCTTGTATGTCCTTAAAACCTGCGTTTGCTTCGTGGGATACCGCGTTTCGCAACCGATCCAAATCGGGCAAATTTATTTTGCATTTGGGCGGCACGATCGGCAATTTGAGCGATCGGGCAATTTTCAACAGTCCCACAGGCAATTCTACCATTTCATCGGTCAGGATCGCGCCCGTTTCCCAGCAAGTTTTCACAACTTCATAGAGTCCCGTATCCGCTGTTTCAATCCACTGTGCAACGGCGACGACAACGGCTGCAATTTCCGCTTTTCGCAGTTCCAAATTCTTGATTTTCTGTTCGAGATTGTGGCGGTGTGTCTGATTTTGCCGATCGCCCAATTCGAGTTGATTAACAGCCTCCGACATCTGCCGCGACACCCGCAACGACTCCGCAACCGTTGACATAGCGTGACAAACATCATCAGCGCGATCGAATTCTGTCTTAAATTCCGATATTTGCCCTGCTACAGTTTCCTGAAGCCAAACAGCAATCCCAAACGCGCCACAAGCAGGGCGATCGAAGCCTATTTGAATAGCATTGCTAGCGGCAATCCGAACATTTGCCATAAAGTTATCTACTAAAACATTGCCTTCGGAATATGGTTTTAGTCGGGGCATAAACTCGGCAACTTCTGGAGATTCCCAGTTGACATTAGGCGCATCCAGCAGATTTTCTAACCCACTAACTAGAGGTTCAATCTCCCTTTTTTCGGTTAAAACCCCTTCATACTCTGCTGCTTGCTGGCTGCACTTTTCCTCAAGATTTGCTTTACTGTCGTGCAGGTGTTTTAGTTCATTAAAAAAATCTCTCTCTGCGGAACAGTAGGCGGTAAATCGCTCTGATTCTGCCACCAACTGCCGCAAAGATTTGATATTAGTCAGGCGCTGCGAGAGCTTTTCTTCGCAGTCAGTCGCCGTATTTTGCAGCCAAGTGCCGATCGCATTTTCCTCCAAAAACGGCTGCCCTTCTTCCTGCACCTTATGAGCTTTTCCTTTCCGCAAAGCCCGAATCGCTGGATTGTGAACTAACCGACTCAAAGCATTGTCTACAGCCAAATTTGCTTGCGAAGCAATCAGCGTTTTGCCGCCCTGACGGGCAATTTGATAGCAAATTTCCGCAATCACAGTCGTTTTGCCCGTTCCCGGCGGCCCTTGAATCAAAATTAAATCCCGCGCCGAAAGCACCGTTTCTACGGCAGCAAGTTGGTCGTCATTAGCATTGCGATTTAATAAGTTTTCCCTATTCAATTTAATCAGTTTTTCGGGTATTCTCGCCTGAGAAGAGTCGAATAAAAATTCGCTCAAATAGGGATTTTGAGCGCGGCCATCTGTCAGCATTTTTAAAGCTTTTTTCTTGCGTTCAATCTGACTGATATCGCCCGCAGCCTCAAAATACAAGAATCCTTGTTTGGGCAGTTGATATCTGCCACCCGCCATGCGATCGCCTAAATCAACATCTAACTTAATCCGTAATTTACCATGTTCAAAGTCAATTTCAGCGATGCTACCCAATGTCTCTCCATCGCGGCTGCTTCTGCTTCCGGGCGGCGAATCAAACAGAATAATTTCTTCATTTCGCGCCTTTTTCAGCCGATCGCGAAAGTCGCCCAATTCTAAGGGATTTTCCTCGTAGCCGTCAAGAGTTGCGGAATTACGATCAATTTCAAAAGTGACGATTTTAAAGCCTGAACCGTAATTGTGCGCTCGGAAAGGCACGCAAAATTGACGCGCTTCCGCGATGCGTTTTTCCACATTTAAAAAAGTATGCCAAATTTTTAGTTGTTCGGTAGTTGGTATGTGTCTGTCGTCCCAAAAGGGCATTTTTTGGACGCGGGCGATCGACTTTACAGGAATTGGCGCTCGACTGTTAGCCAAAAGTCGCAACTGAACCGGCAAAGCATACCCATCTTTTCTTCCTCTCGGAAGCGCCACCAAACCAGCATCCAGCAGCTTTAAACCGCCAATTCCGTCTTCAACACGTACAGTTGCTAACAACCGCAAAGTGCGATCAGCTTTTTGCAACAATTGAGGTAATTCAAAATCATCTCCATCCGTAGCCAGGAGCAATTCCCAGATTTCTTCTTCCGAAAATCTCTCATTTACCTTTTGGCGACGCACGTAGAAAAGATTGTGGGATTTGCCAGCTATCTCCGACATCAGAATTTCCGCACGCTCTCGGCATTCCCAATCGCAATATTTCGCTAAAGCCGCTTCCCCTTCAACATCGCGAATAAACTTATTAATTGTGCGATCACCACTAAATTTATATCCCCAATCTTCTGTTACTAAAGATGGCATATTTTGATGTTAGATTTTAGATTTTAGATTTTATCTTGGATTTAAGATTAGCACATCGGAACTTGTGCCGACAGAACCGCTAAATCCCAAAAAAGATTAAGGTGTGCAATGCACACCCTACCACCATCGCAAGTAACCGTACAGGCGACGGGCGATCGAATTAAACAGTTCAGAATTAAAAGGGCGAATGATGGGAATTGAACCCACGAATGGTGGTACCACAAACCACTGCCTTAACCACTTGGCTACACTCGCCATATCTTTTGTAACTATAGCATCAGATCTCAGCACAAGTCTAGGGGTAAAGCAAAAATATTTTGAAATATTTCTGAGCGTCCCTGAACCGGACAGATCGATTGTGCCTTAAATCCAACGCACAGTAAGAGTTTAGCACAATTCTCGCTCTGCGCGATCGGCCTGTGCGATCGGCAATTATCTCGCCCACAGCAGTCATCTGGCCTGGGTTCGGCAGCTTTGGCAGCGTCCCGATTCGATCCAGCGCATTAAAATAGCCTTATCAGCCCTGGCGCATCTAAATTTTACACTCCAGTTTGATAAAACTCACATCTGGCACCATTCTCACTTAACAGGCAAGATGCCTGTTCCACAAAGAATGAATTTCTTGTAGGGTGCGCTCTTCTAGCCCGCCCCTACAAGCCTGACTGAGAATGGTGCAACATCTCAGATGAAATGCTTGTGGGGTGTCCCGCCCGCCCGAAAAATACAACGCAAGAAGCGGGACAGCTTATCCCACACTGCATGAGTTATCAACCATCTCTCTTCTCTCTCTTCTCTCTTCTCTCTTCTCTCTCTTCTCTATTCCCTCTTCCTACCCTTCGGGAACGGCTTCGCCGAACGCGCAGCTTCGCGTCTTCGCGGTTCGTTTAAAAAAAAGTCTTTTCCGCCATCGAAAATCAAAAATCAAAAATCAAAAATCGATATGAGCTACTGTGTCAACCCAGAATGTCAAAATCGTCAAAACTCCAACACCGCCAAATTTTGCTTAAACTGCGGCTTTAACCTGTTGCTGAGACAGCGATATCGCCCGATTGAACTTTTAGGTAGAGGCGGATTTGGTAAAACTTTCCTAGCAATTGATGAAGACATCCCATCTGTACCCCGCTGTGCAGTCAAGCAATTTTATTTTTACGACCGCGACCCCGAAATTTTCAACAAAGCAGTTGAATTATTTCGGCAAGAAGGCGTCCGTTTAGACGAACTCGGAAAACACCCGCAAATCCCCACATTATTAGCCTGCTTTGAACAAGAAGGTCATATTTATTTAGTTCAAGAGTTTATAGAGGGAGCGACTCTTAAACAAGAATTAGACAAGAGTGTATACGATGAAGAGAAAATTTGGCAAGTGCTGCAAGACTTATTGCCCGTGCTGCAATTTATCCACGAGAAGCGCGTCGTTCACCGCGACATCAAACCTGAAAATATTATCCGCCGCCAATCGGACAACAAACTCGTATTGATCGATTTCGGCATTGCCAAACTGCTGACTGATACAGCAATACTCCGTCCAGCAACGCTCATCGGCAGTCAAGATTATGTAGCTCCCGAACAAATGCGCGGCAAAGTATTTCCTGCTAGCGACCTTTACAGTTTAGGGGTTACTTGCATTCGCCTGATGACGCAAGTTCCTCCTTTGGATATGTACGACTGCAACAACGAGCGCTGGTGGTGGCGCGAGTTTCTCCCCAAAGCCACGAGTATTAGCGACGAGTTAGGTGAAATTTTAGATAAATTGCTGCAAACTCATCTCAATCAGCGGTACAGTTTTGCTGCGGAAGTTTTGCAAGATATCCAAGCAGCTTTAGATATTCGCCATCAAAATTTGCTTTCGCCAAAAAAGCCGATCGCTCCTGCTCTCGGTAATAGCGACAACTCAACCGATCTCAGCGCGCTACAAACTTCTGATTCTCCTATTTTACCGACCAATGCCGTCGCCCATTGTGCAGAAGATTTTTCCTTATCTGCTACTTCAAATACTTCAAATATCGAGCCAACCCTAATTTCTGCACGGGGAGTTGATTATACCAAACTGCGAGATTTTTTGTGTAACAAAAAGTGGAAAGAAGCCGATCGCGAAACTTGGGGCTTGATGTGTCAGTCTCTTTCCCAGCCACCGGGAACTCAGCTAGAAATTAGCCAAATTTACCAGCTACCCTGCGAAGATTTGCACACAGTCGATCGTCTTTGGTTGCACTACAGTCAAGGTCGGTTTGGCTTCAGCGTCCAAAAGCAGATTTATGAAAG
This sequence comes from Microcoleus sp. N9_A2, assembly GCF_036701775.1. NCBI lineage: Bacteria > Bacillati > Cyanobacteriota > Cyanophyceae > Oscillatoriales > Microcoleaceae > Microcoleus > Microcoleus sp. N9_A2. The sequence continues at coordinate 24,427 of NZ_JAUBRH010000005.1, forward strand.
CGTTAAGGGAGACTATATCAGATTTTGCGATCGGGTCAACTGGCAAAGCTACAATTCTGCTACTACTTTAGGACAGATTAAATTTAGTCAGCAAGCACCAATCGGACACCTCCCCTCTCGCAGTTGGGTTGGCGGCATTCAGTGGCTGCGGCATCTCGATGCCCTGTCTGCAAAATTAACCGAGTGCGACAATAATACTGCTCCTAAATTGTAGTATTTATACCGACCAACTAGCTAAAATTTTTACATTAAACTCTACCTGAAAGCAGAGAAATTTGTCCCGCTAGATGTATCCAGCGACCGAGGTTCGGTGCGATCGCTTGTCGCACAATGGATTCTGAAGGTGAACACAGCTACAAGTCTGCAATCCTCAGACTGTAGCAACAGAATTAAAGAGAGGTATCGATCCATGTTTTTTCACAAAAAACAATTAATGGCTGCGGTGACTGTAGACGAACCCAACCCCCGTTTTGCCCAATTGCTGCTAGAACAGTTTGGCGGAGCAACCGGAGAATTGACAGCAGCTCTGCAATACTGGGTGCAGTCCTTTCACTGTGAAGATGCAGGGATTAAGGATATGCTCCAAGATATTGCAATAGAAGAATTCAGCCACTTAGAAATGGTGGGGCAACTCATCGAAATGCACACCAAAAACGTTGACCAAACAGAAGCTTACAAAAGCACTTTGTTTGCGGTGCGTGGCGTAGGCCCACACTTGTTGGACAGCCAAGGTCAAGCTTGGACGGCAGCTTATATCAACGAAGGCGGGGAGGTGGTGCGCGATTTGCGCGCTGATATCGCTGCGGAAGCAGGAGCTCGCCAAACCTACGAAGAGTTGATTAAACTAGCACCGGATATGGGAACGAAAAAGACGCTGCACTTTCTGCTGACTCGCGAAATTTCTCACACTCAAATGTTCATGAAAGCTTTGGAATCGCTGGGTAAACTCACGGATCCGCTGTTCGGAAATATTCAGCCAGATTCCACTGTGGATCTCTACTTTAACTTGTCCACAAATGGCAAGGATGAACGTGGCCCTTGGAACTCAGAACCTACTTTCCAATACATTGCCGATCCCGCTCCCAAAGGTTAATGTGAGATTTGTCTAGGGTGTGTGGCTTAGAAGATTTAAGCCCAGTATTAAGTAATTTTTAAGCCGCGCACCTTGTTTTGTAAGGTGGGCGGCTTAGAAGATTTAAGCCCTGTGTTGAGTAATTTTCAAGCCGGGTACTTTGCTTTAGTTGTTAGAGGTGGGTGACTCGGAAGCTTCCGGTTGAGGGTTGAGTATTTTTCAAGTCACGCGCCCAACGGTGTTATAATTATTTGAAATCCCGATCGAACATTAACATCAAATCTATATTGAAATTGCGATCGACCTATTTATTAGTCTCTCACGGCAGCCGCGACCCCAGACCCCAACTAGCTTTGGAAAACCTAGGTCAACTGCTGTCTCAAAATTTGGCTGACTCCTTCCCCGCAGTAGCAACCGCCACCTTAGAACTGGGCCCCGCACCGCTGCACGAACAAATTTGCAGTTTTGGCGAACGTACCCTGTCGCTGGGACTGACAGAATTGCAAATCCTGCCTGTATTTTTATTGCCGGGAGTTCACGTCGCCGAAGACATACCGGCAGAGGTGGAAATTGCCCAAAAAACTTTTGGTGACAAGCTAAAAATTGAATTGCGCCCGCATTTAGGTTCCCAGGAAGCAGGCTTAACACAATTGGTAAAAAGTCAGATGCAAGAGGTGACTTTTCTCCCCAATCTGCTATTGCCAAAATGGATTTTATTATCTCACGGCAGCCGTCGTCCCGGAGGTAACTCGATTGTTGAGGAAATCGCCAGCAAACTAGGTGCACAGACAGCTTATTGGTCGGTAAAGCCGAGTTTGTCAGAGCAAATTGACAGTTTGGTTCGTGGTGGACAGCAGCAAATAGGGATTGTGCCATACTTCTTATTTAATGGAGGAATTACAGATGCGATCGCCAAAAATGTCGCACAGCTAAAGCAGCAATTTCCTGCGGCGGAACTTCATCTCGCAAATCCTCTAGGCGCAAGTGTACAATTAGCAGACTTAATTGGGAATTTAATTCAAAAATGAACCCCAGAGGCAAAGCAGAGTTCAGTTGACAGTTGACAGTTGACAGTTGACAGATGAGTGCGACCTCTACCTAGAAGGAAGAGGATTGAAGTAATGAATCGTCTTCTTTTAATTTCTCGCCTTTAAGGGAGAGGCTTTAAACCAATTTTTTCTGGTAAAGGAAGAAAGAAAAATGTCTTTAGGAAAAGTGTATTTAGTAGGTGCGGGGCCCGGAGATCCGGGTTTGATGACCTTGAAGGGAAAAGCTCTGTTAGAGTGCGCGGATGTGGTGATTTACGATGCTTTAGTCAGCCCTCAAATTTTGGCAGCAATCAACCCCCAAGCAGAACGAATTGATGCCGGAAAACGCAAAGGTCGTCACTCGTTAATGCAGGATGAAACAACTCAGTTAATGATAGAAAAAGCTGGAGATAATGCGATCGTAGTTCGTCTCAAAGGCGGCGATCCGTTTATTTTCGGGCGCGGCGGCGAAGAAATGGAAGAGTTGGTAAAAGCTGGAGTGTCAGTAGAAGTCGTCCCCGGCGTAACTTCTGGGATTGCGGCCCCTGCTTATGCGGGAATTCCTTTAACACATCGATCGTACAGTTCCTCTGTCACCTTTGTCACCGGTCACGAATCAGCGGGAAAATATCGGCCGGAGGTAAATTGGCAGGCGATCGCCCGCGGCTCGGAAACCATTGTAGTATACATGGGAATCCACAATTTGCCTTACATTATCGGTCAGTTAACAGCAGCCCAATTGAGTGCAGAAACGCCAATAGCGTTAGTGCGCTGGGGAACACGGCCGGAACAAGAAGAATTGATCGGGACTTTGGGTACAATTGTAGAGCAAGTTGAGGCGATCGGATTTTCAGCACCTGCGATCGCAGTAATCGGAAATGTCGTCAATTTGCACTCGATATTGTCTGGCTGTCGGCCAGTTTCTCAGACTGTAGAATAAGCGGGAAAATTGGGTCAGAAGCGATCTAATTTCGATCGCTTTGATTTCGCTCCCTCTAAGGTGCCTCGCCAGCGGGGACAATCGCACCCTTAATGTCATTCCGATGTCATTCCAGGACGCATCAATGACATATTTACAGCATATTCCATGTAGATGTAGATCGCGATCAACCGGGTTTCGAGCAACAGAATCAGTAAGGATGCGAGAACTGTAAAGAAACCCGGTTTCTGAGGTGTATTTTATACACCTGGAATACCCTGTATAATCCGTGACTTTAGTTTAGCGAATGTCTATTCCAGCCTCACTTGGGCTCCCCACAAATCTTGCGGGAGAAATACTCTGTCGGTGGGTAGGGGAGCAACTGGGGCCGTGAGGGTAAATTGACCCGCTTCAATTTGCTGCTTCAATTCCAATGCTACTTGCCGGGAGAGAAACATACTCGCAAGGGGGGCGGCCCGCACAGGTTTGCCCTCTATCAGGATGCGGCCAGTCTTTAATTGAGCATAGCTGACTAAACCGAAGGTGGGACGAACGCGCCGGGGGATAGAGAAATCTACCACCGGCGCTACTATTTTTTTGTCTGATACTGCACAGTGGGCGACGACCGTTTCGTTTAAGACTGGAAACGGGATGCCGACTCCCAGCATCAGGGATGGGCCGTAGTTTTTGAAGTAGCACCCGCGCACCCATTTCGAGTTCATCTGTTTGGCGTCGCCGATGAGTGCGAGGGTGGCGGCCGGGCCGATGGGGGTGCGGTTGGGCTGGCGTTTTTGCAGCGGGAAGTGCTGGGTTCCTTCCCAGGTGATGTAGCCGGTGGCGCCTCCTAGGAAGATGCGGGTGCCGATGCCGATGATTTCGAGGTCGGGGTCGTTTAGCAGGGGAGACATGGCTCCAAGGTTCGAGTAGACGGCGTTGCCGAGGTTTGGTTGCAGGGGGCCGAGGTAGGTGAACAGCGGGCGATCGCCCCCGTTAACTCCCACAATAAAGTTTTGATAGGCGTTGCGGGGATTGAATAAATAAAATTGGTTGATGGTATCGCGGGTAATCGTGGTTTCAAAGGAGGCGCGGGGGTAGCAATCTGTGACTTGCCCCAAGGCTCGCAACTGCACGGGTTTGCCGGCTATTAAGTCTTCGATGACGTGTCCGCCGCCCCGTTCGCGGGATTCTTCGCCGTCTTCGGCTACTTGGGTGGCCCCCAAGTACAGGTCTACAGCCCCAAAGCCGGAGTAGGCTAAAACGCCGTCCAGCCAGCATTGGCGGATTTTTATCGGCGGGTCGGTATGGCCGAGGTTGATGATTGCACCGGAGGATTCCATCGGCTCGAATGTGCCTGCGGTAATCACATCGACTTCTTTGGCTGCTTGGGTAATGCTGGTTTCTTGAACTCTAGTTTTGAGCTCTTCGATTGTCCAGACTGTGGCTTTGCCCTGGCTGATTTTATCGTTGATTTCGTCGATCGATCTCATAATTTTAGTTTTAGTTTTAGTTTTTAGTTTTTAGTTTTTAGTTTTTAGTTTTTAGTTTTATTGATGGCGATCAATTTCCTAAATTTTTAGTGAACGTAGGGTGCGTCGCCAATAACAAATCTCGCCATGAAACGCCAGATTAAACGAGCGACGCACCCTACAACTTATAACTTAAGTAAACCGTATTGTTTTATCATCAGGAATTCTGGTGCATCTGGGTTTTGCATTTGTAGTGCGAGCGTCCCCGCTCGCGTGTTTTATTACATACCACGCGAGCGGGGACGCTCGCACTGTAAAAAACTTTTTGCGAAAATGAGATGCTCCCAGGAATTCAGTCCTCACTCTCAGAATTAAGAAGGACTGAAGTCCGAACGATCAAACCTGACTGAAGTCCGAACGATCAAACCTGAATTATTGATTGACAGTATCGTCATTTTCTGCTTGGTCTGCGATGTCTGTTTTTGGTTCTGGAAGGCTTTCTTGTCTGTGATGTTTTACTCCTAGAGACTCATATTCTTCGTGAATAGCCGAATCGATTGCTGCTAAAGTTTTAGGATTCGCGTCCCAATGGTTGAGAATGTCTTTAATTAATACTTCCCTAATCCAAACTTGAGCTACAACGGTGAGGGGGAGGGCAAGTAATAGTCCTAAAAATCCAAAAAAGGTGGCGAAAAATACTTGAGAGATTAATGTTACTGCTGGCAGCAATGATACTTGCTGTGCCATGACGTAGGGAGTGAGGATGTTGCTTTCAAATTGTTGAATTAGAAAGTAAAGAATTAAAACTAAACCGGATTGTAAGGGAGAGTCTAAAAGTGCGATCGTCATTGGCGGAATGACGCTGATCGTGGGGCCAATATTGGGAATTAAGTTAAGAAATCCTGCTACTACAGCGTGAGCTAGCGGTAGGGGAACTCGCAAAATTGACAAACCAATTAAGCTCAACAAAGCAATCACGCTCATGCTAATAAGAGCGCCGACAACCCATCGACCGAGAGCTATTTCGCATTCATCTAAAATACCATCGATTCGCCGGCGGTAAAAAGAGGGAAATAGTTGTATAAATGCTTTGCGGTAAGAGAGCGGATCTGCTAAGGTCATCAAGGTCAAAACTAAGACCAGCAAAAAGCTGAGAATAACCCCTAATGTGTTGCCGACAAAAGCTCCTGCACCGCCAACGAGTTGGTTGAACAAGGGTTGCAGTTGTCGCATAATATCGTTAACATCGAGATTGGGCAGCAGCCGCTGATCGATTTGTCCCGAGAAGCGAGCTTCGATTTGATCTACCCAATCGTTGAGTTTGGCGATTGCTTCAGGTGCTTTTTGGGTCAATTGTTGGAATTGTAGGGCAAAGGGCGGTACAATTATCAGGAACAAGCTTACCAAAACCAGGACTAAAAAGCTAATTGATAAAAGTACGGCGATCGACCTTTTGAGTCGGAATTTTTGCAAGTAGCGTGCTAGTCTGTTTAAGGATGTGGCTAAGACGATAGCGGCAAACAGCAGCAGCAGGGCTTGTCTGATTTGCCAGAGGATGTAACAAGATGCGATGAGGGCTAATAAGCCCATCCACTGTCCTAGCTTCATTAGATTTTAGATATTAGATATTAGATTTTAGATTGAGGAATAGAGTATGGGGAATTACTGCTTGCTAATTGCTCTGCAGCCCAGAAGCGATGAATCGCCTTTATATCAAGATACAGCAGATGCGCGCGATCGCATCTTGAATCGGATACCCCTACTCGGACATTAGCATAAGCAGCCACCTCAATTCCCTTTTGCGAACACCTGCTGCGCTGTCAGCTTCAATTCTGGGAAAGTTGGGGACTCAATACACTCGCCCCCTCGGAACAGTTTGACTTGGTATTCCCCGTCAATTAGTTGGTAAATCGAAAAAGTAGGTTGTTTGGGGTTGCCGATGAACCGTCTGCCACCCAATCCTAGATAGTCTATAATCCAATATTCCTGAATACCCATTGCCTCGTATGCCTCAAGCTTTAGGGCATAATCATCCTCCCAGTTAGTGCTAGTTACCTCTACGATTAGGGACACTGATGAACCCATCGTGATAATTGATGATTTCTCCCATCGCGGCTCGTTGGCAATGGTTTGTTCGTTAAGTACAATAATATCTGGCTCATATACCGATTCCTCGGGCATCGGTTTGATGACGCATTCTTTAGGGATGAAGTAGGGCAAATTGAGACGCTCAATCTCTATTCCGACTTTCAGTGCGGTAAAACCGGCAACTTTAGAATGTTTGCCTGTTGCTTTTGGCCTTTCAATAATTTCTCCATTGTGCAATTCGTAGCGGTGTTCTGAATTTTCAGGATACCAGTCAATGAATTCATCGAATGTTACTAATTCTGTTATGCTTTGAATCATGGTGAGTGCCTTTAGTTTGGTTGCGACCCTAAGCTATAGAATTACTATAACATTCAAGTTTTTCTAGAACAACTTTTTGATAAAAAGACTCTAACCCAGTCACGCAAACTCGATCGTCAAATAGATTACCTTGTCGCTGACTCATGCGTTGTGCAATATCTTGCCGCCACTTTGAATCTCTACCCAACTTGACAGCAATTTCAATATATTCTGCTTCATTTTTAGCGATTGTGTCTGTCACTCCCAGCATTTTGAGAAAGCTATAGGTGTGAAGTCCCCGCATAAATTCTCCCGGACAAGTTACTATGGGTAAATTACAGGCGATCGCCTCCAAAGATGTATTCCCCCCCGACCAAGTGAAAGTATCTAAGAAAACATCGGAAATAAAGTTAATTGCTATGTAATCTTGTCGAGTTGGAATAGTTCGGAACAGACAGTAATCTTCACTGTCAAGATTGATAGCAGCAAAAGCACGTTTTAGCCGTTCCCGCAGCAATTCACCGCGCGGAAAAATAAACTGAGCTTGCGGAACGCGACTCGCAATTTCTGCTAATATGAAATCATATTGCGGTAAGTATTTGAAAGGCGCTTGGCAGCACAAATAAATTATTGCATCTTCTCGGAGGTCAAAATCTGAGCGAGTCTGAGTTAATTGACCAACAATGGGTTTTGGGTAGGCAACACCAATATTAGGCAACTTAATTAAAGTTTCTGAGTAATGCAATTGCCCATCTTCGGGTTCCATCAATTCGCTGGAAATAAAGTAATCAATCGTAGGTAAACCAGAGGTGACAGGATGTCCCCACGCCGAACATTGCACGGGGGCAAGGCGCAAAGCTGCTATTTGGATAGTTGCTGCATCCATGCCAATTTCTGGGAAGACAAGAATATGCAATTTGTCATCAATAATTTGTTGGCATACGGCTTCTAGGTTGTAGGGAATGTGCCGAAATTCTGTGCTATATTGACGAAATTGTTCTGTAATTGGATCGGGATCGTTACCCGTATAGTAACAGTAAATTTCAAAGTGTTTTGTGTCGGCATAACGCAACCAGCCAGTCAACCATAAAGTGCCACTGTAAGAATGCAAATAACTAGAAATATAACCGACTCTAATTTTGCAATTTTTCAGCAGTGGAGGCATCGATCGCGCTTGCACCCACTGTGGATAGTTGGCGGCCATAACTTGATGGACTAAATTAGCATACTTTGATTGCGATTCCACAACATTGTGAGCCTGATATGCTAGGTAAAAATTAGTGAAACTACTAAAACCCCGGAAAGCATTAATTTTGTTTTGTGGAGTTCTTAGGGATGTTTGCTGAATTAAGTTTTTCAATTCTTGAACAAATCTTTTTTTGTAAAATTGTATTTCATCTAATGTGTTATAAATAATCGGCAATGTTAAGTGTTTAAACAGTTGAAAAACATATTCATTAGGCAATATCTGCATGGCTTTTTCTGCACTTAATATAGCTTTTTGAGTGCGTCCGTTTTGCTGGCAAACTTTGATGAGTTGAAAATGTAGTTGTCCGGCTGTCGGGTAATTGCGGATGCCTGACTCTAGAATCGCGATCGCTTCTTCGATTCTGTTGAGGTTTCTTAAACACTCGCTTAAGTTACCATACAGTTCTATATCTCCTATCTGGGATACTAAAAACCTTTGATAGTGCTTAATGGCTGCTTCGTATCTTCCTTGACGGTAGAGTGCGTTGCCAAAGTCTATCAACCGTGATGCTTGGGATTCAATGGTTATATCGCTAAGTCTATCCTGTTGCAATACAGGAATTTTGTCAGCCCCGGATTCGGCTAGTGCTGTTTGGTTTTCCGCCACCAACCTAATTCGATGTTTAATTTGTGGCAAAATATCTTGCCACTGGCTTTGACTGAGGTTTTCTAATAAAATAATTTCCGGTTCTATGCTAGAATCTAAATTTTCCTCCATGCAGAGATCCATGAGAATTCCTGACAAAATTAAATTAGCATCTAATTCAGATGATTCTATAATGTTGGTGCTGTCTATTAACAGAGCTAGATAATGGCTATCGGGATGAGTGACAATACTTCTAATGATTGCTGCTAACTCTAAATATAGCAATTCTTCTGATTGGCTCCAATCGGGGAAAATGAGCAAGTTTAAGGGTTTGAGATTTAAGGTGGTTATATCCATGTGATAGTCTGTCCTGTATTGTTGGGTATTGTGGGGCTTTTGCTGTTTTGGTCGATCGCACCTAGCTAGCTATCTCGGCTGCTGTTGCCACGCCCGCCAGCCTAGGATCGCAGCTAGGATGATACTGGGGGAAAGCACGGCGATGAGGGCGTTTAAGTCGGTGGAGGGTATGGATAAGCTGGGCCCTGCGTATTTAATGGCAAGGGAAAGGGCGGCGGAGAAGCAGAATACTTTGAGGATGGGGCTGATGTTGGTGTTCATAGATGTGCTGGTTGGTTGTATAATCTTTTTTTGGGCGGGGGTGGGAAACTTTGACCTTAACTATTATGGCCATGCTATGGTCTTGTTGAGTGTGGGGTTTGGGGAAAAGTGCGATCGATCGTGGACGAGTGCTGATAAGATTTATGATAATTTTGGGTAAGCTTCGGTTTTAAGCTAGATTCCCATAACTGAGATTTCCTAGATTAAGCTAACTCCGCAAGAGCAGACCTTGTTGCTGGCGATCATTCAAGCAGGCCAAGCATCTTTCCGAAAAAATTGATAAATTATAAGTCGTCAACTCAGGGACTCACAGCCAAAACCGATGATTAGCGTCAAAACTTTTTTAGAGCAAGCTCAAAATCCAGACTATTGGAAAAGCCTAAATCCCCAGCTAAGTGTAGGTGAAGATTTTACTTCACTATCTGGAAGTGTTCTTTCATTTGAGCAAGAACACCAGGAAAAACTGTTATTCAATCTCAAAAAAGAAGGCTACTTTCAAATCGATTCTTTTTTGTCTGAAGCAGAGATTTCGCGCATGGCCGCTGGCATAGAAAAACTGCGACAGTCCGGCTGGCCTGTACCATTTGCGTTCATTTATGATGAGTTTTGGCATACTTTTTCTCGGTTGTCGCAAATATTATCAGCTATCCTTGGTGATGAGTATCAACAATTGCCCGCTTTTTGGAGTTGGTACATCGACACGACTAATGCCGAAAAAGGATGGCAGCCGCACCGTGACAACACCGAGAGCACTCTTTTACCAGACGGAATGCCCAAGTGTGTAACCATCTGGATTCCCCTCAGCGATGCCATCCCACTCAATGGATGTATGTACATCGTGCCAGCTCCTTTGGATGCCAATTATGGTAACGTCCAAAAAGGTCAAAAAAGGGAAAGCATCAACTTTCAAGATATTCGTGCATTGCCCGCAAATGCAGGTTCTGTTTTGTGCTGGAATCATGCAGTATTGCACTGGGGAGGCCGCAGCAGCGAAAGAGCGCCTCATCCGCGCATCAGCTTGGCTTGTGAATTTCAAAGGTGTGATGTTGAGCCTTATAAAACTCCGCTACTTGACCCATCCGTTACTCCAAATTTCGAGGAGCGTCTGGCATTGATAGGCAAACAAATCCTTCAGTACCAGCATATGTATCCTCTGTCAGAGGAGCTTGCCGAACTCGCTACCGAACTCCAAAAAAAATCTCTACCATCTTCAACGAAGGTTCAAAGTAATTCCCCAATGAACAATCAACAATTGGATGTCTCAGAAAAAATTCGCCAGCAATTCGACACAGTGTGCTATCCGAGAACAGCCCTAGAAGAAACTCCCAAAAATGACTGTGTGTCGCTCTATATTCATAACTTGGTAACGCCTTATTATTTAATAAATCAAAAAATAATAGAAACTGAAGGAAAAATTATTTTGGATGCTGGATGCGGTAGTGGATATAAATCTTTGATTTTGGCCGAAGCAAATCCAGGCGCTAAAATTGTGGGAATTGATTTATCAGAAGAATCAGTGAAATTAGCCCGCCAGCGTTTGGAATATCACGGCTTTAGGAATGTAGAATTTCATGCACTCTCAATAGAGAATTTACCGAGATTAGGTTTAGAATTTGATTTAATTAATAATGATGAAGTTCTTTATCTTTTGCCAGATCCGGTTGTAGGATTGCAAGCAATGAAGTCTGTTTTAAAGCCAGAGGGAATTATTCGGACAAATTTACATAGTTACTTCCAGCGAGCGAGCTTTTTTAGATCTCAAAAGTTGTGGCAACTAATGGGTTTGATGGATGAAAATCCCCAGGATTTAGAGATTGAAATAGTTCGAGAAACTATGAATGCTTTAAAAAACGAAGTTCTTCTAAAAGCAAGAAACTGGAATTCTAATAATAGTGATGAATGGATTTTTATGAACTATTTACTCCAGGGGGACAAAGGGTATACTATCCCAGAAGTGTTTGCCACCTTGAGAGCGGCTGATTTGGAGTTTGTCAGCATGGTGGGTTGGCGGCACTGGGATGTGACGGATTTGTTCCAAGATTCAGAAAATTTGCCCGCCTTTTTAGCAATGAGCTTGCCAGAAATTTCTATAGAAGATCGGCTGCATATGTTTGAACTGTTACATCCCGTCCATCGTCTTATTGACTTTTGGTGCGGTCATCCCACCGAGAAACCTCAGTCCTTTGTACCCGTTTCTGAATGGACTGAGCCTGACTGGCAGGCAGCACGGGTTCACCTGCATCCTCAGCTAAAGACTCCCCAGGTGAGAGAAGACCTGCTCAACTGCATCGCCAACCAGAAACCCTTTATCATTAGCAATTATATCCCTTTGCCCACCCAAGTGCCGATCGCAGTCGAAAGTATGCTGGCGGCCTGCCTGCTGCCTTTGTGGGAGGGATCGCAGCCGATAATGTCCCTAGTCGAACTCTGGCTAAAGCTCAGACCGCTGCACCCCGCCACTCTAGAGCAGGTAAACCCAGAGACAGCGTTTGAGGAAGTGAAGGAACTCTTAAGTATGCTAGAAGCTTTTCTGTACGTGCTTTTGGAGCGATCGGCTTGAAAAATTAAAAAAAATTGCCGGGGGTGATATGTAAGCTAGGGAAACTGGGTAAGTTAAGTTTACGAGTTAGAAATCAAGCATCCCACGCCTCTAGGAGAAACAAACCATGAAAACCGAATTTAAAGCCAGATTCCTGCAACACCTCAACAAAAAGAGACAAGATAAAGGTTTTACCTTGATTGAACTGCTGGTCGTGATCATCATCATCGGTATTCTATCTGCTATTGCTTTGCCTTCCTTCCTCAACCAAGCCAACAAAGCTAAGCAGTCAGAAGCCAAGCAGTATACAGGTTCAATGAACAGAGCTCAGCAAGCAAAATATGCGGAATCTGGTGGCTTCGTAACAGACACCATTGATAAACTAGGAATTGGCATCAAAACTCAAACTACTAACTACACTTACGCAGTCTCAGGCACTAGCAACAGTGCAGTTGCCAATCAGGGAAAACCCAGCGTTGGTGCACTCAAAGCCTATACAGGCTCTGTGGTTCTGAGTGTAGTTCCTAGTACAAGTGAAGCAACTACGTTGGCAATATTGTGCGAGAGTAAAGGAACCCAAACAGATGCACTCGCTGGGGTTGCTGCTAGCACTAATCCAGTCTGCGATCCTGCTACCAGCATAGAAGTCTCGAAGTAGGAAAGGCATTAGCTTGAGAATGTTTTTTGCTGGCCTAGCCTAAAATTTTTTGGAGAGTGGGTAGTGTCTGTGTACGCTACCCACTCTTATTAGAGGATCGTAGGACTTGCGTAGTTTGTTATGGCCACCGAATTGATATCTGTAATACAGTAATCTTAAGCTGTGTTTGGCGATAGCTCTCCTTTAGCTACGTTCCCCTCGCAATAACATTCGGGGTTGCATAAGTAAGTTGTCAACCAGTAATTTTTGAGAATCTTGCCTTTATGATTGCTAGTTCGCTATCTCCTGAGCCTGCCCTTTGGCAGCAACAAGCCCATCAATACCTGCTCAGAGGTGATTATAGTCAAGCTGCAAACTTATACGAGCAGGCGATAGAAGACGAAGCTGATACTAAGTCTTGTTACTGGTATTTAGGGTTGATGTTGCTGTTGCAAGGGCAAGAGGCAGAAGCTCAGACAACTTGGTTGCTTGGCATGGCAGAGGGAGAGCCGGAACAAGTTGAGCAGTGGACAGCCGAACTGATTGAGGTGCTGCAAGCGGAAGCTGTTCGCAGGGGGAATCTGGTAGACTATTTGCTAGCTTGGACAATCCGTCAACACATAAAAGAGATTAATCCCACCGATATTAATAACCTATTGCATTTGATAGGGCTGTCGATCCTCCTTGATATCTACACAGGAGATGAACTATATTCTTTTGGTGTAATAGAACTCCTCCAGTCGGAACCACCGATAGAAGTAGAGTTTGAGCTATTAATGCAAGTGTTGAAAAGTGTTTTAGATTGCAATCCTTTTCACCCGTCAGCTCTGGAATTAGCGGAAGCCTGTCTCCCCCATGTCCGCGATCCTCAAGCTTTTGTCCAACTTATGATTGTAGCCTGTATAAAAATTTCGTCGTCGTCGGCGACACTAGCAGCTAGTTTTGGTGAGATAGGCCGCCGTTTAGATTTTGAAAATTTAGACATTTTGCAAAGGTTGACTCTTTTACATCATTTGGCGGCTTGTTACCAAAATGCTAGGCAATACGAAAAAGGTATAGAACTGGCTAAATTGTGCTATTCCTTATCAGAGGAATTACCAGATCAAGTTTATGCGAATTACAAGATTCTTCGAGGGTTGATGGGTGCTGTTGGATATTGGGAAGAAGTCTGTTCGGTCATGCAACGTCACCAGTCACAATTGCAGGCTCTGATCGATCAACAGGCGACATCGCTGATTCAAACGAGAGTTCAAAGTTTGTGGACTACAACTTTCTTTTTCCCATACTTTCAAGATCGGGCGAAAAATAACAGACAACTTCAAAACCAAGTGGCTCAACTGTGCCAAACCAACATTGAAATCTCTGCCAGGGAGGAGGTAGAGCGATTTCGCCAGGGAAACTTAGCTCGTCGCAATCTTAGTGCTACTGCCAAGCCTTTGAAGATTGGCTACCTATCCCATTGCCTGGGAAGACATTCTGTGGGCTGGCTGGTGCGATGGCTGTTTCAGTATCACGACCGCGATCGCTTTCAAGTTTATACCTATTTCATGGCTTATACAAAAAAGCCGATATACGATTGGTTAGAAGAATTTTATGTTGAGCAATCCGATAAAGCTCATCAAGGTAGTTTTTTTCCGGGGGAAATGGCTGAGCAAATTTATCAGGATGAGATTGATATTCTAATAGATCTAGACAGCATCACTCTGGATTTTAGTGTTGAGGTGATGGCGCTCAAACCGGCGCCTATTCAAGTTACTTGGTTGGGTTGGGATGCTTCTGGGCTGCCCGCTATTGATTATTTTATTGCCGATCCCTATGTTCTGCCGGAGTCAGCCGAGGATTATTACAGCGAAAAAATTTGGCGTTTGCCTCAAACCTATATAGCTGTGGATGGTTTTGAGCTGGAGGTACCCACTCTGCGCCGCGACCATTTGAATATTCCGAGCGACGCTGTTATATATCTTAGTTCTCAGGTTGGCTACAAGCGGCATCCTGACACAGCGCGATTACAAATTAAGATTCTGGCAGAAGTACCGAACAGTTACTTTTTAATCAAGGGTGGGGCCGATAGAAAAGCGATTGAACGCTTTTTTACTCAGCTAGCGGAAGAAGAGGGTGTGGAGGGCTATCGCCTGAGATTTTTGGCGCAAGACCCCTCAGAAGCCTTTCACCGAGCTAACTTAGGCATCGCTGACGTAGTTCTCGATACCTACCCGTATAACGGAGCTACAACCACCCTAGAAACTCTGTGGATGGGTATTCCTCTGGTAACGCGGGTTGGCGAGCAGTTTGCTGCTCGTAACAGCTACACGATGATGATGAATGTGGGTGTAACTGAAGGAATTGCTTGGACGGATGAAGAGTATGTCGAGTGGGGAGTTCGCTTGGGTAAAGATTCGGCTTTGCGACAACAGATAGCGTGGCGGCTGCGGCAATCAAGGCAAACATCTCCTCTCTGGAATGCCAAACAGTTTACTCGTGAAATGGAGAATGCCTACGAGCAGATGTGGCATAAATATTGTGATAACAATTAGTCTATCGAGATGGTTTAGCGTGAAAATATCTAAGTATATTAGCTTTTTCAAAAAATATGATTATCTAACTGTTTTCTTGTTCATCTTGATATTTTGGTTTCTCCTATTGATCACAAGTGGTTCGCTGTTTTCTGGATATCACTTTACTGATGACCATGAAATAGCTCATATTAACTATAATTTTATAGTTGAAAAGCTCGGTATTTTTGAAGTAAGCAGTCAATGGATTCACAATGATTTACTAACTGGAAGGTTCCGACCATTTTATTATATTCATAGAATCCTTCAAACAAGATTACTAGGAATTAACTTCGCTTGGTGGTCACTTTATACCGGAATGTTAGGAGTTTTTACTACATTCTTCCTATTCATGTTTGGAAGGTTGATCAATTTTTCAATAATAGAAGCTTTACTATTTTCTTTTTTAATAACTCTAGGGCCGCAATCAGCAGTCTGGTGGCAACTTGGGCCTAATGAAACAATAGGTACATTTTTACTAGCGGGTGCTTTAGTATTTGCAGCGCTGAGTGAGAGAGCTAATAAATACAAAAAAATCTATGAAGGATTATTCATTTTTTTTGTATTGATAATGTCTTTGTCTAAAGAAAGTTTTATTCTTATGATTCCAGCTATCGCCTCGATTAAAGTTTGGATATCTCATCAGATGAGAACTTTATCAGGGCCTGAATCTCTCAAAAAAAATATTTTATCACTATCATTTTTGGGTATATTTTTTTTAACAGAACTTTGGATTTTAAAATTTTATATTGGGCTAAATCCTGATATTGGATACGCGGGAGTTGATGCACTTAATATTTCCAGTATTATCAACGCTACTCAAAGTTTAAGTCAGGCTGGTTATTGGTGGCTCATATTAATAAGTTTGATATCAATTAGATTAACTATTAAGCCCCCTTATGCTCAATCTCTCTCCCCGATTTTAAATGCTTTGTATTTTCCGGTTATTTTACTTTTGTTAGTTGCAATACCTCAAATATTGCTTTATGCCAAGTCTGGAATTGTTCAACGATACATATTACCCGGCATTTTTGGTTATGCTTTTTTAATAATAACTCTCTACAATTATCTGAATAAAACTTATAAATTTGCAGCTAAGTTAATTTTATTATTAATTATGATTACGTTGAGCTTTAACTTGAGTTTAGCTTGGGATGCGGCACATACTTTTGGGCTAGAAGGGAAATCTACCAATGCTTTACTGCGAACAATAGAAGCCAAAACTCAGGTAAACGATCCAATTTTAATTGTTGCAAACCCTCATCTGTCCTATGAATGGAGCACTTCAATCAAAAAATATATTAATTATGTATCTAAGAGAACTAACTTGTATTTTCATAGTTATGTGAATCCCCAAAACTCTTTTTTTAAAAAAATAGAAATCCTTTATAAATATCAGACTTTGGATAAAATCACAAATAAAAAAGACTTCCAATGTATTGTGCTTTTCCCATATCAGAAGGAAATCTTTTTAAGAAGTTCCTCAAGTTGGTTCTTGAAGGATAAGTTTGAAGAGTATGAATTTGGAAATTTTAATCGCAACTTAAATAAAAATACCAAAATTTATCTTTACTGTAAAAAGTAGATAGCAGATCAAATTTAGGATTTGCTAATATCGCTCAAACGGTCGAGTTTATAGGAGGGAATATTGTCGTCGGCAAGTTGGGCGATCGCCTCTTTATTCTCATTCTCCAATATAATTCTACCATCAAGGCAAGTCATCAGAGTTTCCCACTGAATTTCACTTAACCGCCCCATCAGTGAAATTTCCGGCCCCTCAGAAACATCTAAATCCTCTTCCATCAGTAGATTCATCGCCACGCTAGATAAAACTAGATTGGCATCTTCATCAGAAATGTTGCTAGTATCTATCAGTAGAGTCATCTCGCTTTTGTCTGGGTGAGCCATAGTAGCTTTAATGACACTTTCTAAATCCTCCGCGATTAATTCTTCTGACTGGCTCCAGTCGGGAAATATAATTAGGTTGATATCTCTTAATCCGAGATCGTTACTAAGAGCATCAACTATACGATGCTGAGGCACTCCCTCATCTGCCCATGCGTAGTCTTTATTAAAACTATCAATCGAATCTTGTAACAATTTGCTATAGTCTTCATCAGTGACTGGCAATTTTTTACCAGGACATATTTTCGGGATTAATTCAGTTTGTACAAATAATTTTAACTGGGGATGCCAGCCGTATCGCTCCACCGTATATAAGATTGAGCGAACCGCTTTGAAATACTGTTCTGTTCTTTGTAGAATAAAACTCCTTACATAGCCTAAATAGTAATTAAAATCAATCACAATTGGTTGGTGAAAATCTCGACGTGCTTCCGAAAAACTTTTTGTAAAAGCAGTATAAGTACATTCGATCAAGTGTTCTACTGGTACATCTGTCATCTCTAAAATTTGTTCACATGAAAGTCCCCAATACTCAAAATCATGTGCAATAGAACCATACGCAGATGTCGATCGTGACAATAACTGAATCATTGGCAATGGTTTAGCCCAGTCTGTAAGCGCAATTTGGGTAATGCCACTTGAACAGCCGATAAAAAGGTGACAATACTTAGTCAATTCAGCAGTTTCCCTCATGGTAAGAGTGCTACCATCAATAATTCCGGGATTTCCTTGAGGAATTGGGAAATTAGATGAAAGAATAACTTGGCAATCTGGCAGCTTAGAAATTAGCCCTTGAGCCACATATAAAGCATAGTTCGGTGTAACAAAAGACTGACCGCTTTTCGATGCACATTCAAACAAAATTACATGACTGGATTGCTGCAAATTATGCTTTTTGGCAAAATTTTGGACTTTTTCAACCTCATTGCTTCGCAATCGTAAGATATTCTGTATGGGAACCGTTATAGGTTTTGGATAAGCTCTAAAAATAGATGGTCGAACAGTACCGTCGTAATTTTGAAAGTTATTGGGATAAATTTGGGTCAAAAATATTTCATCAAAATCACCACGCTCAGCACGAGCTTTTGCCTGATTTTCAAAATCATACCAAGCTGCTGCCATGTCAGCCCAACCCGCTAAAGGAATTTCCCAAATTTCATCAACAAATGGGTTTTCTTCAACTGTCCCCTTACAAATAGATGAAATCGCCCAAGTCAGATGGCAATTGGGATAATCCTGCTTGATTTGTCGAGCCAGTATAGTCGTATAGAGACAATCCCCATTTGAGCCAAGCTGGCCAAGCAGGATTCGTTTACCGTAATTAATCATAGAATTTTTCATCATTATTGAAAAACAGTAGTTTGATAGAGACTAATTTTTTTGAAAAACCAGCATTCCAAAGGTATAGCTGATATTTGCTCCCGGAGAAAAGTAACCAGGTTTGATTACTGCATCTCCCAAAGACCAATCTACAGGCTCAACTAAATTTAAACCACATTTTTTACATTCATCTATCAAGTTTTTAGTATCGTTTTCATCCAACGGATTCCAGAGTTTATCGTAAAGCTTGAAATCGGGCTTGAGTTTCGGTGTCCAATAATCAAAAGTTACATACAATTTGCCATTGTCTATCAAAAGCCGAGAAACTTCTGTGGCGAATTTTTGGAAATCTACTTCATGTTCTATGACAGAAAGACAAGTTATATTCGTGAAGTAACGATCGGGAAGTTTGGTATCCATGAGATCGCCAATCATATATTTGACTTCTTCCAGAGGCACATCAGGAGGTTGAAGGTCAATCCCATATTTTTCACCTTGAACATTTTTCAAAACCGCATTCTTTAAAATATAAGAGTCAGAACTACCCATGTCTAAAAGATTACCGTCTGATAAATCAAAGATGATGTGAGCGATATCCCAGTCTTTACAGACAAGATTATGGGAAGCATAGCCATTTCTATGTAGATAATCAGTACATTTATAAATTTCATCTCGAAATTTCAAAATTTTACATACAGATGGTTTAGTAGGCGCGTCCTTCTCTGATTTATTAGTTAAATTAGGGGCGCGAGATATCCGATTTTTATTCCCTTTGATTTTAGTTTGAGCATCCCTTAAATATATATTATTACTGCTTACGTAGTCTCGAAGACGATTTACTATTGGCAGATTTTCTATCCCTTGCTTTACCAGTTCAGGAACTTGAGCTAAACTTTCAATAATATTATCAGCAAAGTTATAATTTGAATCATTGCCATAATTCAGAGTAAGATACTCCAGAAGCTCTAGGGCATAATCAGTATAGTCCATGACATCAGCTATACAAGCCAGCTTCAAAATTCGCTCAGGTGTCTGTAAATGTGTATTTAAGTTGGGGCGTATCAAATCGCGGAGATACAAGGCATCAGCCCATACTAATGATCCAGGACGATTTGGGGAAGCAATTGGTGAAGTTGTACGCACTCCACGTCCCGTACTAAAAATTAAATCAAACAATGTAAAATTTTGGTTTCTGAGATAAATATCTAGATCGCCGAAGAGAGGCTGATTGACGTATATATCAGTAAACTCAACTTCACTATAAACTGCGAGAATGCTTTTGTCTAAAATTTCAGAAGCTCCTTCTAAAACAGAAAGTTCTCCACCCTGAACATCAAGGTGAATAAAGTCAATTTCTTTGATTTTTTCTGATTGGCAAAAAGTATCTAGAGTTGTTGTTTCAACTTCTATAGTACGATCTAATTGAATTAAATCTATATACCCGTTAAACCGCTGCATATATGACTCATTTGGTTGATACAAAGAACTATATCCGGGATCTCTAGTTACATAAAGTGTTTGTTTTCCTATACTATTCCAAAGAGCTAAGGGAATGTGAGACTCAGCCCAATTAACTTGTCGAGCTTCAATCTCTGCGTTAGCTAAATTACAAGCCTCTTCGTCAGCATCAAATCCTAAGATAGTTAAGTTAGGTGCAAATAGATGCCAGCCTTTACTGCCATAGTCATCCTCCTTGACTATTTTGCGTGAACCAACAATACATATTGTCATATGAATTTTATCTAAATGACCACTTTGCTTTAGGCTGGACAAGAAAAACGACATATTTAAACCTCTGAATTTAATTAACCTTAAATCTGAATCTAAATTGAGATCACTCTCTAAATCATATTACATTACCGTTGGCAAAACTGTAACGAATAAAGTTATGTGTCATAAATACCCTTGGCGCTTTGGTATTTATAGCTAGTATTTGATAATCTCAATATTGGGCAGAGGGAATATCATGCCAACACCACTATTCAAAACTTCTTGTTCGCGCTGAATAAATTCTTCTTTGAAGTGCCAAGGCAACACCAGGTAATAATCAGGCTTCCTGGCCCTTGACTCCGCTTCACTAACGATCGGTATATCTGTACCAAGAGTATACGCACCGTATTTATCAGGGTTTCTCTCGGCTGCAACATCCACAAGGCGATTATCAATTCCACACCATTGCAAAATAGTATTGCCTTTAGTGGAAGCTCCATAAACATGAATGCTCTTGCCTTCTTTTTTAAGCATCTTTAACATCGAAGTTAATTGCTCTTTATGTACGTTAATTCGGTCTTGAAAATTTTTGTATGGCTTATCTGTATCAAGCTCCATATCAAACTCTTCTTGACGTAACCGCTTAATGCGTTGCGAAGCCTCTTTATTCTTGTAAACGAAGTTATCAATATGCGTCGCATAACAACGAATACTGCCACCGTTGATATCATTTAGTATAGCATCTACTATCTTCAGTTCAGCTTTTTTAAGAACATACTCCAATACTGCTAAACTGTAATACTCCAAATGCTCATGGCAAATAGTATCATAGGAATTCATTTTCAGCATTGATGGCATATATGACATTTCAAAAATCCACACTCCATCATTAGCTAGCACTCTCTTAATTTCTTGGCAGAAACTTACAGGATCTTCAAGGTCATAAAACATCGCAATTGATGTAATAATGTCAAATTTTTCGCCTTGCAACACATTAATGAGTTCTTCTGAAGGAAAAATATCTTGGATTGCAGTAATGTCTCCAGTAATCTCTTGAGCTACATCAGACGGATCAACTCCAAACTTAAGAAATTCTTTTGGATAGCACTTCAGCAAAGTGCCATCATTGCAACCAATATCTAATACATATGCTTTGTCTTTACCAATAAGCGATGCCCCCTCTTCGGCAATTTCCCGCAAGTGGTTTCGCATGGTATGATTCGTGCCGGAACGATACCAGTACGCAGAATACAACACTTCCGGCGGAACGGTATGTTCCATTTGTAGCAAACCGCAAGCTTTTTCATCCCTAGTTGGATCGCAACGCACAAGAGAGGTGGCAATTTTTCTAATTGGTGGTTCCTCTTTCCCTGGCTTTATGAATGAACCTTGCAGATGCTGTTCGCCCAGATTGATGACATTTGTGAGAGCGGAAGAGCCGCATACACGGCAAGTCTTACGATGAATTAGATGCATTGTATTTCCTCGAAAAGTTGATATTCCAATTAAATAAAATTAATCCTTTTTACAATCCCTAATAAATTTTTATCAATTTCATCAATACACTTATTTCGCTCCAAGTTCAGAACAGCAAGCTGCTTTACAACTATATTTTTTTCCTTGAACGCAACATTTTCAAAATCATACACTTTTTCCTGTTCGTGCCATAATTTGCAATTGACTTCTGCAAGCTGTGAGAAGACTTCGCCGATACTCCCTGTTATATCTGGTACAAAATTAGATTCTTCTTTGTACACTTTATTCGAGGCAAATGTGAGTTTTTCTATAGGAATTTTTCCGGATATAGCAGCATTCACAAATTCGTTAATCTCATTCTGAAGCTGCTTTTCTTGAAGAGAAAGGCTGTTGAGCCTAATTTCGTCTTCAGAATGCCACTGTTTCAGTTTAATAATTGTCAACTTGTCGCAGAGAGATCCAAGTGTTTCAGCCATAGAATTTAAGATACTTTGTAGATAAAAAATATTGTTTAATTGCTTTGAACTTAACAGTTGTTTCTTGGTCAAGCTAAGTATCTAAGCGGAGATCCAGCAACATCACAACTCCTAACCACCAGTTTATACTAATTCTTAGCGATCGCTCCCCTCTCTTTCCCCTCTACTTTTTTACCTGCCCCAACAATACCTTATAATCAGCTCTGTCAGGATTTAGCTTCACCAACTTTTCCAAAGGCTCGATCGCCCCCACCTGATTATTCATCTGCAACCGCACATTTGCCAACCCCTCCAGAGCCGTCTGATTCTGCGGTTCCCGCTGCAAAACCGTCTCATATCCCCGTTCCTGCGCCGCCAGCAAAGATTCCTGAGAAACTGCAGCAGTCGCGGGTTTTTGCTGGTGCTGGCTGCTCAAACCGCTGCCGAACAGACTCACCATACCAAAAATTGCCGAACCACCAAAGCCAACCATTGATACTAAAGCAAAAATCTGCTTAATTCGATCGCCCTTATTAACTGGACGAGGGCTAGATTTTTTCTGTATACTTTCCATTGCTAACTCTTGGCCTCGCTGTTTTCCTGGTACTCGCAAAGCACCTATCTCTAGATTGCCCAAGTTCGATCGCAAAACGATCGCCCTTCGCCATTTAAAATTTGAGACCAATTCTATTCCAATACATAAAATCTGAGATTTGTCAAGGACATTTAGGTAACAATAACACGCGGGCGATCTCGATCGGTGAAGGGCGATCGCACCCCTGCATCTTTAGCCGTTATCCTCCGGCAATTCTCCAAACTGATCTCGATAACGCGCCAGCAAAGATTCGAGTTCAGCAGCACGTTGCCGTTCCGCTTGCAAAGCTGAAGCCAATTCATCGGGAATCAATAATTTCTCCCCATTATCTTCCCGATAAAACCCAAGCAGTTTTCCCTCTATTTCTAACCGCAGTTGCAATACTTCGCTGCGATTATCTCTGATTAATTCATACCCATCTTCCCCCAATCGATACCCGCGCAATTGTTCCCTAATCCATTCACCTCTAGGGTCAAACAACCAATATTCCTGAACTTCTATCCCCTCGTACAAGTCTTTTTTATTATTTTGATCTTCCGACTTTGTACCTGGTGATGTAATTTCAAAAATTACTTTCGGCACTTGCCCTTCTTCCCAGATTTTGTAATTATCTCTGCCACCAGGTTCTACATCAAAAATTACCATCACGTCTGGTGCTACACGGACTTTTGGGAAACCTTGAGCGTAGTATAAAAATTGGTTTGCTAAAACAGTAGCTCGACGGTCTGCAAGGTATTGTTTTAAGACTTCTAAAGTAGTTAAGATTGCATAAACATGGTCGTAAGTTTCTGCCACTGGTTCTCCATCAGCGCTAGGGTATACGATTTCAGAAGTTTTGAGGGTGGGAACGACTGTTGTCATGGTCGTGCTTCCTTTGAGTTGTAGATTTATTATAAACTTTTTTGATGCAACTAAGTAGGTTAATTTAATTAAACGTAAAACTATCTCGTGCTTTAGAGTCCCGACTTATTCAAAAATTCGGGGTTCTGGTATGATCTATTTTTGACTACAAATCCCCATCTATCGCCCTTTTGAATTCCTTAATTGCCTCAACATGACTCGGCATATTAACACACCTGACGAGTAAACCAATATCCAGTTCTGGGAGCAATTCGGAACTGCCAATCTCTTCGTATCCTTGCTGTCTGAGAGCATACAGAGACAGTCGGCTGTTTTCCCAAAACCAGACTTCAGGGATTTGCAGCCGTTTGTAAGCCTCTAGCTTATCAATTCCGCCGCTAGTGACGACTACTTCGATCGCTAAATCTGGACGTTCTCTATCAGCACCCAATTCGTAAGACTTGTCTGCTTCACACTTCACCAGTCGCGATTCATTTTCTAAAGTCAGAGACTCCGTAGGGGTGAAATCGATTCCGGCCGCCATCATGTAAGTTTCTACCAACGCACCGATACGTCCCTTGGCTGTTTCGTGTTTTCTTCCAGGCATTTTCTGAATCTCCAGTATCCCATCTAAAAATGACAGCCGAACCCCTGGAATATCCAGCATCGGTTCTAAGGTTTTGAATTGTTCCCAGGTTAAGCCTGGAAATAGTAACGGCCGATCTAATTTTTCTTCTAATGTTTTTGCAGTCATGGCGCTCCTTAATTCCCAATCGAAAATCGAAAATCTCAACTCTAAAATCGATCGCTCTGGCTCCTTGATTCCCAATTATTCAATCGAAACTCGAAACTCGAAAATCGATCGACCTCCCACACCTTCAAATGCCATCAGGATCGATGCCCTGGCTTCTCAAGTATGCCATTAGTCGATCGGCCCTCTGGCGTTCATCTTCGGCGCGCTGGCGTTCCTGTTCCACCCGTTCTACACCCCACAGCAGCAAATTGCCATTCTCATCCCACCAGCGCAACCAATAACCAGTTCTCTGAGATTTTTCACCTTCCCAAACCCCCAGAAATAAACCCATTGATTCTATCCAAAATCGCTGATTAGCATCCGGTTCTTGCAGTTCGTATTCTCCCGATGTCGAGAGTCTGTACACTTCCAATACCCCCGATTTCGGTTCAAAAATTACATAAATCGGGACTTGCAAAATTCGCTCATAAAACCGCCATTTTCCGTAAGGATATGTCGGTTTATTTGAATATTCACTGCCGTCAGGATCTGATAAAAATTCCATCACTACTGCGGGTACTTCTCCCTCAGCATTGCGCGTATAACTGCGGCGAACTTCTCCTGGTTCTGCTGGCAATACCGAGGGAATGTACACCCAATCGGGTGCTTTTACTACTGTTTTGTCGTTGACTTTGGCACAGAGTCCAAAATTGGAAGCTATTAGCATTGAAGCTAGGATAAATCCTGCGATATCCAAGGCTTCTCGCAAGGCGGCGGCTAAAAGTGGTTGGTCGATATTTTCCACAGGATCGTCTGGTAATTTAAAGTCGTCTGGCAATTTTTCCCAAGTTACAGTATACTGGGTTTTGGTTTCAGCCGGTTTCGATAATGTTTGCGTCATTGGTTTTCCTTGTTTTGAGTTAAAGAGTTTTTTGTTAATAGGATTTGGACAATAAGTTTAATGCCAGGGGGCGAAAGGCGCACCTTATTAACTAGCTGTAATTGGGGCGCGCCTTTTGCATCTTACTAACTAGAGTAGATCGCGAATAGTGTGCAATTGCCGTTATTCAATTATACCTGGTTTGCATGGGTAATTTATGGATCTACTGGTTCGGATGACCTAGCAGTTTGAGAAGGTATAACAGGCATTTTTTGCTGTTTCTGCAAGCTGGGAAATCCCGGCTCTACTGATTGATTTTTTGCAGGTGTACTCGCATTTATTTTAGCAGAAAGAGGAGCTAATGTTTGAGTGACTTTAACTTGCTGTCGCAGTTGTTCTGTCGAACCCAACAAGCCTCCTAATCCGTTGAACAACCTGCGAATGTTGTTGCGGAAAGCCGGATCTCCTGTCAAATCATCCACGTCGGAAGTAATTTTCTGCACGTTCTGAAATGTAGCTCGTGCAGAATCTAGAGTTTGCTGCAATAATAGCAAAGTGGCGGGATTGTTTACCTGGCTGGATAAATCTCGCAAATTACCAGAAGCTTGGGCAGCATTCGCTGATAAAACTTCTAAATTGTTCAGCAATTGTCCTTGGTTAATTCGATTAATTGTCGGACTCAAACTGCTGACAGCTACCCGCAGTTCCTGACTGCTTTGATTGATGTTATTCAGAGTTGAGACTAAACTGGCGCGGTTGGTTGCTACTAAAGAATTGAGTTGGTTGGCTGTTAATGTAACTTGATTGGCTGCTTGAGTTACTGAATTAGCAGAATTTATCACAGATGCAGATACGGCTTTTGTAGAAGTGTCCGCTGTAGCTGCTACTTTAGAAATATCAGCGGCGACTGCTGATATTTCCCCTTTAAGCGATTGATTTAAACTGCTAGATTCTACCTTTAATGATTGATTTAAACTGGTTGCTTCTCCTTTTAATGATTGATTTAAACTTGCTATCTCGGTTTTCACCGATTGATTTAAGCTGCCGATATCTCCCCTTACCGATTGATTCAAAGTTTTTATTTCGGCTTGGGCAGTTTGAGTTAAATTAGACAAATCCTGAGTGAGTTTAGCTGCCCCTTTAGCTGTGTTGGCTGTATTTTCGGCCAGGGATTTAATATTGTTGAACAGCGCGGGGTCGGTGTAGAAATTAGCTAGCCGGACTGTGGATCTAATTAGTTCGTCTATAGTGACTCCCGCTTGACCTTTTAAGCGTGAATTTTGGCAGATAATTTCCGGGGGACAGTCGGCACTAACGGGATTGGCGGTAAGTAAGGATTCTGGCAAAATCGAGTTGGGGGTAATGTCGATCGACGATTCGCCAATTAAACCGGATTTATTCGCTTCGATCGTAACATCCCGGGGAATCACTAAAGTACCGGGGGCAATCTCCAGCGTCACGTCTACGCCGTTGGAACCCGGTTTGAGGGCGGTAATTTTACCGACTGCAACCCCGCGATACCTGATGGGCGTGCCTATTTGCATTCCTTGGGCGCTGCCAAATTCTACGGCGAATTTGTAGCTGCGGTTCCCTAGCTGCACGCCCCGCAGCCAGAGCACTAAGCCGCCAAATAAACCGATTCCTACTAAAATTAAGAACCCGACAGAACCTTCTCTTACAGTTCGCGATCGCATATTGCCTCCTTTGGCAGTTGGCAGTGGACAGTTGGCAGTGGACAGTTGACAGTTGATAGTTGGCAGTGGACAGTTGACAGTTGATAGTTGGCAGTTGGCAGTTGACTGTTGATAGTTGGCAGTTGGCAGTTGGCAGTTGACTGTTGGCAGTTGACAGTTGATAGTTTTTAATTTTTGTCGGATGTGTTGCCTATAGATTTTAGATAGGCGTTTAGCTTGGGCGACAGTTCGTCAATAATTGGCTTGAGTGTTTCTACTTGCATACTTGTTAGTAGTTGTCTAGTATAAGCCCGTCTCAACCAGTGCCTTTGTTTCATATAAAGAACCTCTGGCAAGCTTGATAAATCGCCGATGATCCTGATAGCTCCCTCGACCATTTCCTTCAGCAATATTAGCACCAATACTATCAGCAGAGCGAATAATTTGCTTGCCGACCGTATCTTTTGCTAGTGCATCCCATTTTATAACTATATTCCAAATTTCATCAGCTAATTTTTCGCCTAATTTATAAACATCTAACTTCTGAAAATTTGTTTGTGACATATTTTATCTCTCAATAATACAAACAATTAACCACTGCCCACTGCCAACTACCCACTGCCAACTATCAACTGCCAACTGCCAACTGACAACTGACAACTGACTAATGACTATCCAAGCGCTTGAATTGGCCCAGTAACACTGCCACTAAAAAATTGTCGGATTAACAAATTATCTGTCGATGCAATGTCGCTGACAGTTCCCTCCCACTGCACTTTGCCTCGATAGAGAAATACGATGCGATCGGCAGTGCGGCGGATGGTACTGTCTTGGTGAGTGACGATCGCATAAGTGCTGCAAACCCCTTGAGCTTTCTGCAAGTCGCGGATTAAATCTTCAATTACCGTTGATGCGATGGGATCTAAGCCCGCCGTCGGTTCGTCGTACAGCAAAACCTCTGGATTATCCCTGTCATTATCCGGATTCGCCATGATAGCGCGGGCAAAACTTACCCGCTTCCGCATTCCCCCAGACAACTGCGCTGGATAGCGTTCGCCAATTCGCGGCAAACCCACCATCTCCAACTTTTCCTCCACCAATTCCCGAATGCGGCGGCGCGGCAGCTTAGAATGCTGGTAAAGTAAAAAACCGACATTCTCCTCCACCGTCAGCGAATCAAACAAAGCCGCTTGCTGAAACACCATCCCAATTCCGATCGGATCTGCCACGTCGTCCACCCATCCCACCCGCCGCTGTCCCTGAACAAAAACCTCACCGGCATCGGGGGCCAACAAACCCGCAATTATCCGCAAAATCGTAGATTTTCCCGTCCCGGAAGGGCCAATAATTGCCAGGGCCTCTCCCCGATAAATCCTCAGATCGACTCGATCGAGGATCTGGTTCTGGCCGAAGGACTTACTTACCCCTTTGAGTTCGATTAGCGGCTCAGCCATAAGATGTTATCAATAAGTTGTCAGTCCTCAGTTATCAGTCTAGCTAA
Source organism: Microcoleus sp. N9_A2 (assembly GCF_036701775.1). NCBI lineage: Bacteria > Bacillati > Cyanobacteriota > Cyanophyceae > Oscillatoriales > Microcoleaceae > Microcoleus > Microcoleus sp. N9_A2. Next base: position 52,565 of record NZ_JAUBRH010000005.1, read on the forward strand.
TGACTAATGACTCATGACTAATAACTAATTACTTAAATTGACTGCCAGAATCAAAACACTCTTGTATTGTAAATTTGTCAGATCGAGCTGTTCCAATACCCTTAAGACTAATTAACCATGTCAATTAGTTCATTTCCTAAAGCCCTTCGCGTCTTGGCTAAAGCCAAGCAGGTTATTGCCCATTCCAGAAATCCTTACCCCCCTTCTTTGCGGAACGGGCGAGTTCACCAGTGGTTTAAGTGGTTGGCCCCCGGACTGTTGGTGAAACGGTGGCTGCTGATCAGTGCTAGCGGTGTGGTGCTTGCCACTTTGGGTTTAGCGATTTGGACTGGGATGACTCCGATTTTTTTCCTGTTGCAATTGTTGAAAAATTTTTTGGCGTGGATTGCGGAAGTTATTCCCAATTACGTGTCGGGGCCGATCATCATTGCCGGCGGGATTTTGTTAATTCTGTGGGGCCAAACTCGCAGTTTGAACTCGATTACTCAAGTGCTGATGCCCGAAGGGAATGAGGAATTGGTTGATCGACTCCTCAACCACCGTCGCTTGCACCGCGGCCCAAAAATTGTGGCAATTGGAGGGGGTACGGGCCTTTCTCATTTGCTCAGGGGATTGAAGGATTACAGTGCCAAAATCACTGCTATTGTCACCGTGGCCGATGACGGCGGGTCTTCCGGGCGACTGCGGCGGGAAATTGGGGTATTGCCGCCGGGAGATATTCGCAATTGTTTGGCAGCTTTGGCAGATGAGGAAAAGTTATTGACTGAGTTATTTCAATATCGTTTTCAGGCCGGTGACGGTTTAGTGGGTCACAGTTTTGGGAATTTGTTTTTGACGGCGATGAGCGATATTGCTGGAGATTTGGAACAGGCGATCGCCGCGAGTTCTAAAGTTTTAGCAGTGAGGGGAGAGGTGCTGCCGGCTACTCTGAGCGACGTTTCTTTGTGGGCAGAACTGGCTGACGGCAGGAGAATTGAGGGGGAGTCCAGCATTACAAAAGCTAACGGGAAAATCCTCAAAATTGGCTGCACTCCTGCTAATCCTCCGGCTTTGCCCAGGGTGGCCCAAGCGCTGAGGGAAGCGGATTTTATAATTATTGGGCCGGGGAGTCTTTATACGAGTGTGATTCCGAATTTGTTGGTGCCGGAAATTGCTGATGCGATCGCCCGCAGCGAAGTTCCGCGCATTTATGTGTGCAATATTATGACTCAGCCGGGGGAAACAGACGGATACAGTGTTGCAGATCACATTCGGGCGATCGATCGCGCTTGTGGCCGGCCCCTGTTCGATGCTGTAGTAGTTCAAGGAAAAGTCCCCTCTGCAAAATCTTTAATCCGCTATTCTCAGGAGAATTCCTATCCGGTTGTGCTCGATAGAGAAGCCGTAACGCAATTGGGCCGGCGAATAGTCATCGCCAATGTCATGGATGAAGATAAAAATACGGGTTTAATTCGCCACAATTCTCAAAGGTTGGCGGGGATGTTGCTGCGTTGGTACGGCCGCGCCCAGAACATTTAAGCTACTTTGAGGGGGAGATGGGGAGATGGGGAGAGTG
>NZ_JAUBRH010000005.1:54219-211189 GCF_036701775.1 Microcoleus sp. N9_A2
GGAGATGGGGAGATGGGGAGATGGGGAGATGGGGAGATGGGGAGATGGGGAGATGGGGAGATGGGGAGATGGGGAGATGGGGAGAGTGGGAGATGGGGAGATGGGGAGGCTAATAACTAATGACTAATGACTACTGACTAATGAATGAAATGAAAACTTTACTGCCAGATTTTGAGGCTACGCGCAAGTTTGGTATGGCGTTAGGTCGATCGCTCCCCGCCGGCACTGTAATCTTATTACAAGGAGATTTAGGTGCGGGCAAAACTACCTTAGTTCAAGGTATCGCCGAAGGTTTGGGAATCTCCGAACCTGTGGAAAGTCCTACTTTTACCCTGATTAACGAGTATTTTGCAGGGCGAGTTCCGCTGTATCATCTAGATTTGTATCGACTGGAACCCGAAGAAGCCGAGGCTTTGCACTTAGAGAGTTATTGGGACGGGTTAGAAAGGGATTTGGGAATTGTGGCGATCGAATGGGCGGAAAGATTGCTGTACAAACCAGAAAATTATTTGCAAATTTCTTTGAGTTATCTCGATAACGGGCGGCAAGCTGAAGTAATTGGTAATGGCGAGTTATTGGATTGGCAATGGGAAAATTGAGAAAGGGCGATTCCCTACGGGATAGCTACGCTTCACGAACTTACTGCGGCGGGCGGTTGACTCGAATCAATTTTTCCCTCAAAGTTTCTTCACCAGCAATAGCATCATTAATGCGTGTTGCCAACCTTTCTAGATTTTTCTCGTCTGTACACACGATAATACCAGCATGATTTGGTTGTTGAGTGTGCAAGCGAATGAAATGCCGACGATTTTGCGTCATAACCGCCCGATCGTTATTCACAGCAAAGGCTAATACTTCGGGGTCATCATCTCCGGCATTTCCTGCCTCTTGAATAGTCAGGGCATCGTGACCTAAATTTCGCAGCAATGCCACAACAGGAAACGGGAACTGTTCATCTGTTCATCTGCATAGAGACGTGCCATAAATTATACTTCCTGCATCATTGCTGCTGCTTCTTCTCGGAGTGCTGTTTCAATTTCTTCGGAGTTAGCCTCCGCATAAGTCCAGACATTTACTAAGTTTGCAGCATTCAACTGGGGATAAAATTGTAGAAGTTCAGCATCACTTGAACCTTGACGGCGCCAACTCACGAACAGCCAAACGGGAAGTCGAGTTTTGGCAATGCAAGCATCGCCGCCACACAGGTCGGGAGTTTTGGTAATTCCTGGCCAGCTATTGTTTAAACTTTGGGTTAAAAGCCGGATGGCTTCAGCTTTCTCAGTCGGAGTTAAGGCCAGGAGTTGTGTTTCTAGTTCTTGGAGAAGCATGGGTAAAATCGCCTTTGCGATGCAGGAATACCCAATTATAACACTTGAGTTAAATTCATGCTTACTCAGCGTCAAATGTCAAAGCTTCCCCCCTAACCGTTGTATCCAATTTCCCATTTTCAAAAACAACTTTTCCTCCAACAACAGTCACAACTGGCCATCCAGTCAAACTCCAACCTTCAAAGGAACTCCAGCCGCACTTACTCGCCATTTCTGCTCCGACAACCGGGCGATACTTCTCCAAATCTACTAATACCAAATCGGCATCAAAACCCGGAGCAATTTTCCCTTTATTGGGAATTCTATAAGCCTTAGCAACTGCCGCCGACATCCAATTAGCAACTTGTGCCACTGTACATCTTCCCTCTACTGCTTGCGTCAGCATCAAAGGCAAAGAAGTTTCGACTCCGGGCATTCCCGACGGCGTATTTGGATATTCTTGAGCTTTTTCTGCTAATGTGTGCGGCGCGTGATCGGTGGCGATAAAATCAATTACGCCGTCGAGTAAAGCTTGCCAAAGTATTTCGTTATCGCGGGTATCCCGCAAAGGCGGATTCATCTGAGCTAAACTGCCAATGGTTTCATAAGCGCTGGTATTTAACAACAAATGCTGCGGCGTCACTTCCGCCGTTACCCAAGTCGGTTTTTCCTGGCGCAAAAACTCGGCTTCATCGCCAGTTGAAAGATGCAGGATGTGCAGTCGGCGTTGATATTTTTTAGAAAGTTTTACGGCTAGTTTAGTTGCTAACAACGCTGCTTGATTGTCTTGAATTTGTGAGTGCACGGCAACATCGGAAATGCCGGCAAATTCCTGACGGCGCTGATTGATTCTAGTTTGATCTTCGGCGTGTACTGCAATTAGCCGATCGCCCTTTGAGAAAACTCGCTCTAAATTTTCCTCTCCATCCACCAACAACTGACCGTGCATCGAACCCATAAACACCTTAATTCCCGGCGTCGGATTCGCACTCAACAAATCCGGCAAATTCTCGGGCGTTGCACCAATAAAAAAGCCGTAATTCACCAAACACTTCTCGGCAGCGCGACTTAGTTTATCATCTAAGGCAGCTTGGGTTGTGGTCAGAGGTCGGGTATTCGGCATTTCCAGAAACGATGTCACGCCGCCTTTAGCGCAAGCACAGCTAGCCGTAAACAAGTCTTCCTTGTGTTCTAAACCCGGTTCCCGGAAGTGTACCTGGGGATCAATTACTCCGGGTAACAGAGTTAAGCCTTTGGCATCTATTTCTCGATCGCCAGATTCGGCAATTTCCGCAGCAACCTTGACAATTTGGCGATCGCAGATTTGCACATCTCCTACCAAAAACTCACCATTGGGCAAAAGAATGCGAGCGCGACGGATTAACAAACTTGATTTGGGAGTCATAAGATATCATTAATTGAGTAAACAGCGTGCTAGCATGGAAGCATTATTAAGTTTATAATTCGTATCCAGCTCAGTCACTACAATACCCTATGACTCGTCTAGACAAGTCAGCCGACGAAAAACCTCCGCAAGACACGGAAAATCCTTGGATCGAAGGAATTAAGACGATCGGCTTAGCAGCATTTTTAGCCTTTGGTATCCGCACCCTGGTTGCCGAAGCACGCTACATTCCCACCGGCTCGATGCTCCCAACCTTACAAATTAACGATCGATTAATTATAGATAAGGTCAGCTATCGATTCCAAGAGCCCCAGCGAGGAGATATTATCGTATTTATGCCTCCTGACCCGGCTAGTTTGTGCACGGGACAGCCGCCACCGATCAAAGATGCCTATATCAAGCGAGTGATCGGACTGCCGGGGGACAGTGTGGAAGTCAGAGAGGGAAAAGTTTTTATTAACAAGCAGCCGCTACAGGAAAAATATATTGAAGAAATTCCGCAGTATCCCTACGGGCCTGTAGTTGTAGCTCCAAATTCTTACTTGGTGCTCGGCGACAACCGCAACGCAAGCTGTGACAGTCATTACTGGGGCTTTGTACCCAAAGAAAATATCATCGGTAGGGCGATCGTCCGTTTTTGGCCACTCAACCGCACAGGGTCGATCGACCCCACGCCCCTTTATCCCGCTAAAAATTAGCTACCACGCACAACCCGCAGATTTCCACCTGCGGTTGTCAGCTTAAATGACCAATTCCCATTTCCCACGATCAACTAATCAACGGTTAAACGAGATTTAATAGGAGATTTCGGGAGAACTTTCACAAATTTATGACCTCATAAACCCGGTTTATTCCTAAATTTCTACCTATCAAACGCAAAAGCAAAACTCGTAGAAACCGAGTTTCTCGCCCGTAAATCTCAAATGGAAAAAATGGAAAATCTGAAATCGACTTACCAGAAATAATTGGTTGAAAGCCTCTCCATTGTAGATAGAAATTAAGAGAAGACTATTCATTACTCCAATCCTCTTCCTTCGAGGTAGAGGTCGCCCTCATCTGTCAACAGTCAACAGTCAACAGTCAACAGTCAACTGTCAACTGAATGAAGTTTCGCGATCGAGCACTTTCACAACTTTGTTGTACATATCCTCTGCTTCTTGCTGCGAGTTGCCGATACTCGTCAATCCCAATTTGCCAAACTCCGACAAACAGCCCATTAAATGAAACACACTCCCCGTCTCAGTACCGCTGTCAAAGTGCAGTTGATTGTCAGCAATAATATCCATCAAATCATTCGGTAACAATCCCCGATAGCGCTCTTTTTTTAAATTGTCCGAAGCAACATAATATTTCGGACGACCCTGCTGGCTGTAAAATAATCCAGTAGTTCGCTCGTACCGACCGTTTGTTAACAGTTTAAGCGCCATAAACGGATGAGTTGTGCCTCCTTTCCGCAAGTTAATTTCTATTGCTTGCATATCCCATTTCCCATCGGATTGCTTTACAGCGAGAAAATCTACTCCAAATCGCTCTAAAGCCCCTTTTCCGGCTAAGTTTTGCCCCACTTTCCATCCCAATTCTTGCAACGCCAGCCGGTAAGATTCGTCCGCAGGAAATCGGCAACCCAAGAAAATTTGACCGTCTGGGCCTCCTAAAATTTGGTCGTGAGTGGAGAGAATTTCTACTTCGCCGCTGGGAACAATTCTGCCTTGAACGCTGGGCGAGAACTTTTCTTCTCCTTCGATAAATGCTTCGGCAATTGCCCCTAATTCGGGAATCCGGCTGCTAAAATTTTCCCAGGTTTCGCCTGTGGATTGAAAGCGCAAATTATGGAAGCAATCCCCAATTGCCTTCGCTCTTTCTTGAGGCGCTTTGCCTGTCAGGGAACGCAGATCTAGAATTGCATTCCCTTCCCCCGAAAAACCTTCATTTAACTTAATTACGATCCGTTGCAAATGTGGCTGCCGTGCCCACAACTCGGCCGCAGCTTCCGCTAAATCTTCCGCATTCCAAACCAACTCGGAACCGTCAGGATAAGGCACGCCACATTCTTTAAAAATTTGCCTGCTACCGCTTTTTGTTCCCCAGTATAACAGATCGGGATCGCTGGCCCACAAAGGAATCCCCAATTTAACAGATAACTCGCGTTCTAATGGCGTCGAGTTATAACAAACCATATAAGATTTTGTCGGCCGCACTGCTTGACGAATGCGCTCCATCAAGCGGGGACGATCTAAAATTTTCTGGGTGAGGGATTTGGCAGAAGCATCGTAAGCACTGAACAGCAAAAGCCGATCGCGCGCGTGAGAAAATGGTATTCCCGGCAGCAATTGCAGGTAATAATCCACAATCATCGGGTGCAACGGTTCCGAAGTAATGTAAATTAAGCGCGTGCGGGGATTTCGCAGGCGAATCAATGAAAATAAATGCCGCTCTTCGTAGTGGTAAGCACCCTCCACTTTCTGCATTTCTTGCTGATCTAAGCTGAGAGAGGGAATAATAATAATGTCACAATCTCCGCTGTCGAATTCTTCTATTGCTCGCCAACGTTCGCGTAATTCTGTCTGAAGATTGCGAAACTTCTGCGCCGATTCGGAAGATGAATTATTTAACTCTTGCATTGCGTTTTATCCTAAGTATTCAAATAATTATTGCTGATGAGGTAGCGTGCGTCAGCCCAGATATCTGAGACAACTCAAACATTTTTTTCCGGGGTACCTTACCGGGAATATTGACAAAAATGTCCAAATAGTGACTTAAGGTGCGTCAGATCAAATATTTGAGGCAACTCAAACAGTTTTTTCCGGGACACGCTACCGGGGATGCTCGGAAATTTCTGTCAAGTTACTTTAAGAAGCTCGCCGCACTCGAAAAAGTCTGGCATATTCCAATATAGGCTCTAAGCGGCGTTGATTTTGCTTGATTGCCGATCGCAATTTTTCCGAAGGGCGGAACACCAGAGGAGCCGAATATTTGTTCAGCATTTCCATCTCTGGCGACTGGCTCAGCAGCATCAGCCGTACATCTTTGTCAAGCAAATAACTCAGAGAAAGCAAATCTCCCATGTTAGTAAAATCGTTACCGCGATCGCTAATTACAATTGTATCTTTAATCGACCGGTTAGCTATCGCCTCTTTGTTAATAATTTTCGCAACTTCAGCATTTAAATAGCTCAAGTCTTTGCTCCACCAAGTATCAGAAAAAGCGCTGACCGTACAGGATGATACACTTGCTGTAAATACCAAGGCTAAAATGACTTGCCAAAACCGCTGCTGAGTTCTCACGTTACTGGCGAGCAAGTAAGCAACTGCTAGCTGCACTCCCGGAAAGCAAGAAATCAGATAGCGGCTGACGGCGGAACGTTTGCCACCTAGGATTAGATCCGGTAATGCCAGTATCAAAAAAGGCACAAAAATTGATGTTAAAATAAACAGCCAAGTAGAAGTGCTAACCAGGCGGCATATTTTGTAAAGGGCTGCCGCAATTAACAGCAAAAATGGCCATCTCAGCAGATAAGTCCAAATATTATCAAACCCGAAGTCGAAGTCAAAAAATAAGGCTGTAAAGCTGAGCGTCCACAGTTTTGCTAGATACAGCCAACCCGGAGATACTCGCGTCCAATCTGTCGTCGCTGAGGCTCGTCCCAGGTTGGTTGCCAGCACGTAAATCCACGGCAGATACAAGATTAAAGCTGCTGTTACTGCTAAAAAAAATTGAGAATTAGTGAGATGACTTCGCAATTTTCTTTTTTTAACAAACACCCAGCAAGAAATTATAAAAACTCCGTGTCCGATGAGTGTTAAACTGAAAAAAGGGTGAGTGTAGAAGCCGATCGCGATCGCCAGCGAGTAATAGACCCAATTTTGCCAGCCCCGCAACCGCACTGCTCTCAACAGCAGCCAACTGCTACCAATAACTGCGGCTGTCAGCAAACTGTACTGCCTTGCTGTCTGGGCAAATAAGATGTCAAAGGGAGATAAAGCTAACAGTGCTGTTGCTACTAAGGCCACATTTTTTGAGGCGAAAAGTTCCTGAGCTAAAGCGTACATCAAAGGCAGCGACAGCAAACTCAATATTGCTGGCAAACTGCGGGATGCTGCTAGAGAGCTGCCAAATTGCTGCATCCACAAACGAGCCATGAGAAAGTACAAAGGCGGATGTTGTGGGTCTTCTAGTGCTAAAGAACGAATTGTGTCTGCTGCTGTACTTCCCGGTTTTATCCGCTGATATTTCTGCAATTCTGGTGCGGGAAAAATCCGGTTTTGGAATAGTGCGTCGTCGATTTCTTGGCGGGTGAAACCAGCGGCGCGGATAGATGTGTAAACTTCGTCGTGCCAGTACAGTTTGCGATCGAGATCGAAGAACCGAAATCCGATTCCTAGTAAAATGCCGAGCGCCAATAGGTTCATCAGCCAGCGGGAATTTTTAGGATTAACAGATGTGTCTTGAGGTGTTGTAGATGCCATGCTTGTCCTTATTGTGGCGATCGTCCGAGAGGAACTGTAGATCATCCTAGACCTCACTCCGAGAGCTCTTGATACCAACTCCATACCCCAACCGACAATAATTCTACCCTCTGCCGGATGCCGAATACCTTCTAGACCAGAGCCTTCTGAAAGCTGGCTCAGGCTCAACCACCCCCAAAATCAAGAATCTTCAGCCAGATCATCCCAGAAGCTCCAGAGCCCAAAAATAACTGCTAACATACGTGTTGTACAGTTAATCAACAAGCTCCGCAAGGGGTCTACCCGCGTACCGAAAATGGCAAAAAAAGAAGCTTCTACAAAAACTACTGAAAACACAGAAAAGCAAAAAGCCCTAACTTCCGTACTGTCCCAAATCGAGCGCAGCTTTGGCAAAGGGGCGATCGTCCGATTGGGAGACTCCACTCGCATGAGGGTAGAAACCATCCCCACCGGAGCCCTGACACTGGACATCGCTTTGGGCGGCGGTTTGCCAAAAGGTCGAGTTATTGAAATTTATGGCCCCGAAAGTTCCGGTAAAACCACTCTAGCGCTCCACGCGATCGCCGAAGTCCAAAAATCCGGCGGAATCGCAGCCTTCGTCGATGCCGAGCACGCCCTCGATCCCACCTACGCCTCAGCATTAGGCGTAGATATTGAAAATCTCTTAGTTTCCCAGCCAGATACCGGCGAAATGGGCCTAGAAATAGTCGATCAACTCGTCCGTTCCGTCGCCGTCGATATCGTAGTAATTGACTCCGTAGCCGCCCTCGTCCCCCGCGCCGAAATCGAAGGCGACATGGGCGACTCCCACATGGGTTTGCAAGCGCGCTTGATGAGTCAAGCTTTGCGGAAAATCACCGGCAATATCGGCAAATCTGGCTGTACCGTCATCTTCCTCAACCAATTGCGGCAGAAAATCGGCATAACTTACGGCAACCCCGAAACCACAACCGGCGGCAACGCACTCAAATTCTACGCCAGCGTGCGGCTCGACATTCGCCGCATTCAAAGCTTGAAAAAAGGTACAGAAGAATACGGCAACCGCACGAAAGTTAAAGTTGCTAAAAATAAAGTTGCTCCGCCTTTCCGCATTGCCGAATTTGACATTGTATTTGGCAAAGGCATTTCTACTTTAGGCTGTCTGACTGACTTGGCAGACGAAATGGGAGTAATTCTGAAAAAAGGTTCTTGGTATAGCTACAACGGAGAGAACATAGCTCAAGGACGAGACAAAGTGATCCAGCACATGGAGAAAAACATCGATTTCAAAAATGAAATTGAGGAGCTAGTTAAAAAGAAACTTGAGACTGGTGCTGTGGTTTCTGCTAATTCTGTCGCTCCTGTTGAGGTAGATGTTGATGATGATGTTGAGGATGATGATGTTGATAATGTTGATGATGACGCTCAAGATGTAGGAGATATGGAAGAAATCTAAATTTTGTAGTGATTAGTCATTGGCAATAGTAGGTTGGGTTTCAATACAGAAACCCAACCTACTATTGTATTATTGCTGTTGCGATCGTGTGCTGCCTGTGTGCTTTTATCTTTCGAGGAGCCGAAGGTTACTCAAAGCAAAGGGTTAGCAGAGACAGCTATGCTAATAGATTAGCAATCTCCCGGTGCGATCGCAAGTACACCTTACCCGGTGATATTTAAACCTTTGCCTTTGGTTTGTAGTGAGGACTAAAGTCCTCAGATTTGATGAGGACTAAAGTCCGAACGATCAAACACTTTTTTTTACCAGAAAAAATTGGTTTAAAGCCTCTCCCTTAAAGGCGAGAAATTAAAAGAAGACGATTCATTACTTCAATCCTCTTCCTTCTAGGTAGAGGTAGCTGTCAACTGTCAACTGTCAACTGTCAACTGTCAACTGTCAACTGAAGGGTAATTGACCGGAACTGATATCGCTTACGATCGCTTATTCAGGCATAGAAACTGGCTGAAAGTATTGAGAATTAGCGCGCACATAACAGTTTTGTCTTGTCCGCAACCAGGGTTGACCGTTCGCCATCGTAATCGCATTTACTCCCCTGAGTTCAGCAGCAATTGTATCTCTATCCGCGCGGTAAACTTGTTGAATTGCTCCGTTTGGCGTCTTGCGGCAGTTGAGTTGTCCATCTCGCGACGTGACTCGCCAAGCAGGCCAAGTTGCAGAACCAGCAGTTTCAGTCAACCAAGTATTAGAATTGCTAGAAGTATAGTCGCCACTTGCATTAGGACGCGGTAAAGATTCGACTAAATTTACTTTAAATGTCTGGCCAATAGAAGGACAATTTTCTCCTCCTTTCACCTTCCAAGTAACTTCGGCTCCCAATTGGCTGCTCCTTCCAACTTGACGCCTAACAATGGTAATATCCCCAGAACAAACAATTTTTCTGCCAGGGCCGGTCGCACTGTCTTTGAAAGTCCCATTGTAATAGTAAGAGCCTGCTGCTCCTTCGGAACGGGTAATTTGAATATTGCCCAAAAATTCCCGATTGCCTACTTTTGTCAAGTAAAAACCTCTGGGATTGTTCGCTTTTTCTGAAAGGTTTAAAGTAGTTTTACCGTTAGGATTAACATAAGTCGTAGCGCTAGCAGCACCGCACCAAATTAATGACAGAACTCCTGTGGATAACAAAATGGAAAGTTTTTTCACAGCAACACCTTGTATGATATGAATCTCTATTTTATTTATAGCTGTTGGTGAAGATATTTAGCCAGTCGCTCAAATGAGTGTCACTCATTTGAGCGACATTCTAACGACATAGGGGCAATCGCCCAGGATTGCTACTACAAATTCGGCAACCACGGGGGATTGGCACTACTGCGTAATTCCGAAAAATCAACTCTGCATAACTTCACCTTGCTTCAGCTCCCTTCAACTCTCTTCACTTTTCTGCACCTGCATCACGATGCCTGCAAGTTTCCACTTCTGACTCATTGCAAGTTCCAATTATTGGCAGCAGAATAAATTTATATACGTAAGTAAGGGAGTTCAAATCACCGCTAGATACTGTGGATTTTACGGCTACTTCCGGGTGGGTCAAGTTGCCGCAAGTAACACTAGCCAGATTTTGGCAACTGGCAGATTTCACCTCTGAGGCTGTTTGTAAAGAAATGTAAAAGCTCCTGATCGCCGATTGGTTTGACAGAAAGTACGATTTTTAAGCTGAGTCGGTAAAAAAAGTCGTCTTGATTCAGCGCAAAAATGAACTTGACAAACACAAATTAATTTGCGAGAAAATTAATTCATTGTTGAAGGGAGAATAAATCATGGCTGACGGTCAATTAGAAGTTATATTAAAGATGGCTCAAACAATTAATCCTCAAATTGAGAGCGATCGACATTTTGAAATAGACTTGGCGAAATTGCGCCAACTGCCAGCAGGAACATTAGGGTGCTCAGTGGCGCAATTTTTAGACGAACAAGGGTTTGAGCCGATCGCATCGGGAGACTGGATTCAGCGAAACCACGACGTTTGGCACGTTCTGACTGGTCTTTCAGCTTCAACAGAAGATGAATTTATACTTCAAGCGTTTACTCGTGCTCAAGTATTTCGTCCTTCTTGTGCGATTTTAGTGTTAGTTGGACTGATCAGCGGCAAATGCGCGATCGGACAAATTATCAAAGGCTTAAAACATGGAAAATTAGCCACTAGGCTAATTGACTGGGATGTTGCATCTGATTGGGAAACTCCTTTATCTGAAGTTCGAGAAAAACTCGGAATTCAACCATTCATTGATTAGATATTAACTCGTTACCTCATTGCAAAAGTATGCAAAGCAAAAGTTACAAACCGGAAATTAGCCTGAGCCCACGGGAAAGAGCGATCGCGCAATTAGTAGCCCAAGGCCTGCCAAACAAATGTATTGCCAAAAATTTAAATATCAGTCACTGGACGGTTGCTACTTACGTGAGGCGGATTTTTATCAAACTCGGTGTTTGTTCCAGAACTGCGATGATTGCACTGCTGATCCAAGAAAATTTGCTCTGGGACTGATCAATAAGTCAATACGCTTCAGTTAAGCCCGATCCCCCCTAGCCCCCTTCTTAAGGGGGGAACAAGAACTTACTCAAAGTCCCCTTTCTTAAGGGGGATTTAGAGGGATCTCCGAGGAATAAACAGTTTTAACCCAAGCGTATTGATCAATAAGTAGGGTGCGTCAGATATTAAGAACGGGCAAGATGCCCGTTCCACAAAAATTCAATGTTCTTGTGGAACGGGCATCTTGCCCGTTCTTATTTACAAGCGTTAATTTTTTTCTATGCCAAAGCCACAGAACCAGAAGAATTTCTCAGAAAACTCAGCAATTCTCGATTCACCGTTTGCGGCGCTTCCTGCTGAATCCAGTGACCGCAATTAGGGACTAATTTTAACTTAAACGGAGCCGTAATTAATCTGTCTAAACCTTCTACAAGTTTGTGGCTCAAAAACGCATCTTCTTCTCCCCAGAGCACCAAAGTAGGCACTGTCACAGGTTCTAATTTCTGCCCCAAATTCCAAAGCCTCTGCGGGTGAAACATCTGCCGGTAATAATTGATAGCGGCAGCTAATACTCCCGGCTTTTCTAAAGCAGTCTGATAAATCTTAGTTTCCTCAGCGCTAAAAGATCCTTTGCGAACAGCTTGTCCTTGGAAAACATTGTGTACAAAATCTTTCAAGTTTTGCCGGATCAACCATTCGGGAATGCCGGGAACCTGAAACGCCAAAACGTACCAACTGCGGCGGATTTGATCTAAATTGCTCGCCATTTCCTGCACGAATCGCTGCGGGTGCGGAGCGTTTAAAATTGCCAAGCGGTTGAGTTGTTCGGGGAATTTTTGAGCTAAGTGCCACGCGATCGCCCCTCCCCAATCGTGACCTACAACGTGAGCTTTTGTATAACCGAGGCTCGCAATCAAACCGCGAATATCGGCGCTCAGCGTATCTAAATCATAGCCGCTTGTCGGCTTGTCGGAATCGTTGTAGCCCCGCAAATCCGGCACCACAACCTTAAAATGACGCGCTAAGGCAGGGATTTGATGACGCCAAGAGTACCAAAACTCTGGAAACCCATGCAGGAGCAGAACGAGCTCGCCTTCTCCTTGAGAAACGCAGTGCAGGCGGATGTTGTTGGTTTCAACAAAGATGTGTTGCTGTTCGGAATCTAAAGAATTCATAGTTGGAAAGTTAGACTTATTTTCGGGAAGTACACAACCCGCCGACTGGTAGCAGGCTGAAACGGCCCCGTGGTTTTAATTTTTCTACTTTTATTGTAGCTGCTTTTCGCTCCCCGTCGCTGCAATCTAATTAAACTTAAAACTTGTAGGGTTTTTCGGTGTCCTGTTTTTTAGGTGTAACTACTGAGCTCAAGTTTTTCACCTTAAATCTGTTGTTTTAACAGCGGCGCAGGCGATTCAATAATAGCACAATTTCGTCAGTTGCCGATCGCATTTTTGCAGTCGATAGGTCAGATTGATTGACGATAATGCTAAACACCAGCGGCTCGTAATTCGGAACTTCGATATATCCCGACAGCGCCGAAACTCCGCTCATAGTTCCTGTTTTTGCTTGCAAATTTACGCGGTTTGGTGTAATATTAAAGCGATTTTTCAAAGTGCCGCTCTCGCCAGCGATCGGCAGTGATGCGCGGTAAATCGATGCAGCAGGTGAATTGGCCATAAATCTCAAAGTTTCCACTAAGGCTTCTGGAGTAATTAAATTGTGCCGAGACAAGCCGGAACCGTCGGCTAATCTGTAGCTGTTTGGATTTACTCCTAATTGAGTTAAAACTGTCTTTAGCTCTTTCAAACCGCTTTCACCTGTATCCTCTTGTGGCACTGGCATCTTGCCTGTGAGTGTTGGCGGCAGGGGGATCTTGTCTGTAACTTTTCCCAGCAATCTCAATAAAACTTCTGCATAAAGATTGTTGCTTTCGCGATTAGTTTCTCTCACCAATTCAGCCAGCGGCGGCGATTCAACGGTTGCTAATTCTTGATTTGAATTGCGAGAAGCCGATGCAACTAAAGTCTGTTTAACAGGAATTCCCTCAGTCGCCAGGGCTTGTTGAAAAGACTGCAAAAAATTATTAGCGGGGTTGACAACTGCGACATAAGCTGATTCAGGTTCGCCACCAACGTTCAACTGTCCGCTCACTCGAATTATAGGTCGATCAAACTCCCGACCAACTTCAATAAACTCAGATTCGCTTTGGGCGACTGTTACTGAATTGTTCTGAAGTTGCCACTGATTTGCCAGCTTTGGTTCGGCAAAAGTAACTTTCAGAGGTTGCCCAAGAGCCTGTGGGGACAAGAGAAGGTCGATCGCGTTTTGATTGAAAATTAAACTGTTAATCGGCGCTCCGTAACCCGCTTGGGCGTCTTCCCATTCCCAATTCGGATTAACTGCACTGCCTAGAAAATAGCTGTCATCGCCAATCAACTGGTTAACTTGACTGATTCCCCGCTGCTTCAACTGCTGCGCTAAAGATTTCAACTGAGCCTCAGCAATGCTGGGATCTCCCCTGCCGGCAACGTACAAACTTCCATTTTCGCCGCTGTAAACCGATGTCTTAATCCGAAAATCTGCACCGAGTTTCTGCAAAGCAGCGGCTGTAGTTAGCAGCTTGGCATTTGATGCTGGAATAAAATATTTTTGGGCGTCGCGGCTGTAGAGAGTAGTAGTAGAAGATAGAGGTTGAATCAAAATGCCCCAGCGCGATCGACTAAATTCGGGACGATTGGCGATCGCATCTACTTGCGCCCCCAATTCCCCAGGACAAATATCCCCAGCCACCGCAGGCGTTTGAGCTACTACCTGCGGAGTGTATCCGATAATTAGCACTAACAAACTAACTGCAATTCGTTTAATTTTCAAAGCGTAATTTCCATAATAGATAAGATTTTATGAATTTTTGATTAATACAAAAACCGCAGATTTCAGGCAGATTAACACAGATTAACGCAGATAAGTTCCTGATTGGAAAGCGAATGAAGGCAAGAGGTCTATTAGATGCGCTAGAGCTTGGAAGTCTCACCGAATAAAGTCAAGACTAATAATAATAACGCGCATGAATTCTCGGATTGAACAGCGCCTCTACAGGTTTTCCGCCTTTGAGGTGCTCTTCCACAATTAACGGTACATCACTCGGTTTAACTCGACAATACCAAATTTCGTCCGGGGTAACTCGTACAGTCGGGCCAGTGGTGCACTGTCCCTGACAACTACAGGCCTCCACTTTCACCCCTGTAACTTGTTGAGCTTCAAAAGCAGCTAGCACTGCTGCTGAACCATTTTTCAGGCAAGATTGATACTGGCAAACCAATACACAGCGCGCTTCTGGTTGGGAGTCTGGTTCTCTGGCTGGAGATTCTGGCATTGGTAAGGATTTATCCGCTCTTTAAGATATCTTAACAATCTTGTCAGGTCGATCGCTCGCCGGAGTCCGGCAAACGGCAGAATTTTATAGTGCGATCGAAAAAAACAGCAAAATTCTGGCATTCAAACTTTTTCCTTCCTTCTACCTTCTAACGAATCCCTTCAGCAGAGCTGCCTTTGTTCAGTCTGTGTCACGCTTTCCCTATATGATCGATTTAGAGCAACAACTCAATCAACCGCTAATCATGCCAAAAACAGTAGCCGATGTAATGAGCCGCGAGCCGATTTTGGCGCGACCCGAAATGCCCTTGAACGAAGCGATTAAAATTTTAGCCGATCGACGCATTAGCGGTCTTCCCGTCGTAGATGAGAATGACTTGTTGGTAGGAGTCATCTCCGAAACCGACTTGATGTGGCGGGAAACCGGCGTCACTCCGCCCGCTTACATCATGGTGCTCGACAGCGTGATTTACCTCGAAAATCCCGGTCGTTACGAGCGAGAACTCCATAAGGCTTTAGGGCAAACAGTAGGAGAAGCGATGAGTAAAGAGCCAGTTACCATCGAACCAGACAAATCTCTCTCAGAAGCGGCAAAATTGATGCACGATCGCAGCATCCACCGATTGCCGGTGCTTGATACTGCCGGCAAAGTAATTGGCATCCTCACTAGGGGAGATATTATTCGCTCGATGGCTGCCGAATCTTAAATTAACTGTTGCAGTTCCAGGACTGTATCAGAAAATGAGTCGATCGCTCTTTCAATCTCGCTGACTTTTTGCAATTACCAATTATCTAGATTCACGACACGGAAGTCAGGAATAGACGCAGAGCAATTTTTGCTTTCTTGCTTCTTCTTCCTTCTTCCCTCTTTCTTCTTCCTTCTTTCCAATTACCAATTATCAAATTTAAAATCGAATGAGCATTACCCCTGAGTCTGTCGAACAATTGCTGAATTCCGAGGATTTTGGCGAAAGACTGCGAGCAGTCAACCAACTGCGGCAACTAGAACCCGCGATCGCCTATAAACTGATTCAAATTGCGATCGGCGACAAAAACGTCCGGGTTCGGTACGCAGCAGTCAGCCAAATGTCAACCCTCGGCACGCAGAATCTGCCGAACGCTTTAGAGGTACTGCGAAACAGCTTGAACAACGACCCCGAACCCGACGTGCAAGCAGCAGCCGCCGATGCTTTGGGCGCATTGAAATTAACCGAGGCTTTAGAAGATTTGCAGCAAGTTTATAGCAGTACCTCTGAATGGCTGGTGCAACTGAGCATCGTTGCGGCTTTGGGAGAAATGGGAGATCCGAAAGCCTTTCCGATGTTAGAAAATGCCCTGACTTCTGAAAACGAATTGATCCAAACCATTGCCATCAGCGCATTAGGTGAATTGGGAGATAAACGGGCGCTGCCGCTGCTGCTTCCCTACGCTTCCAATGCAGATTGGCAGATCCGTTACAGAGTAGCTCAAGCTCTCGGGCGGTTGGGCGGTAAAGAAGCAGAGGCGGCTTTGGAAATTCTCGCCAAAGATGAGGTTGAGCAAGTTGCTCAGGAGGCTAGAGCCGGACAAGAAAATATTTTAAAGTTGTGAGTTTTGAGGTGTGAATTTTGAATTAATTTAGAATTTTTTTTGAGGATTCTACTAAAAACTACGTTCGCGATTGCTAATATCAGAAACCCGGTTTCTTCCGAGATTTCTCGTTACCAAACGTAAAAATCGTAGAAACCGGGTTTCTCGCCCCCGCGAGTTGGCGCGCGATCGCACACATAATTCAGAAACCCGGTTTCTTCCTATATTTCTGGTTCCTCTCTGCAAAAGTTGTAGAAACCGGGTTTCTAGCCAGCCAGCCAGCGGGCTGGTTGCGTAGCGCAAACCTTACTGATCAGGAAAAATCTAAAATCTAAAATCTAAAATCTAAAATTGTATTGATGCCACGGGCGATCGCAAATTCCATTGAAACTCTTCTAAAATTCGATCGCACTCTTCCCTTACCCAATCAGAGCCGATCCCTTGACATCCGCACTTTGACAAAAGCTATAATCAAAATAGATACAGCAGTAGCAGGGATTCACACAATTATTGAATTGTCCCCAACTAGCTAGCGATCGGGGAAACTATCGTTAAGACGGTAAGCCATCTACCAGCAAAACCAAGTCTTAAAACTATCTATCATCCCCATGTTTGAACAACTACAAAATTCAGGTTCTCAGTCCTTGGACATTTTAATAGGAGAGCGCTCGGCATTTCAAGTGGCACCAACTTCAACCAATCAAAACTTTATTTATAAAGTTTTAGAACTCACCAACATAGAACGCAACAAATTAGGTTTGTCCCCCCTAACCTTAAATACTCAGTTACTAAATGCGGCGGAAACTCACAGCCAAAACATGGCACTGCAAGACTTCTTCGATCATACCGGCAAAGATGGTTCGTCATTCACCAGTCGCATTACTACAACGGGCTATAAATTTGCGGATGGAGCTGCAGCGGAAAATATTGGTGTAGGATATTCTACACCTGAACAAGTCATAGAAGGGTGGATGAACAGTCCCGGCCACCGCACTAATATTCTTAACCCCAATCTCAAAGAAATTGGGATCGGTTACTATTTCTTAGCCAACGATACTGGCACTGAAAATTGGAATCACTATTGGACGCAGGTTTTTGCGACTTCTCTTGACGGTACTACCAATCCCGCACCCACACCAACTCCCACACCAACTCCCACACCAACTCCCAACACATTGGTAGCAATTACTTCCCCAATACCCAATGCTACAGGGGACGGCAGCCCGACGCCAGCACCCAAGAATACAGCCAGCGGCGGCAATTATTTCCTATCAGATAGTGGGGATTCTCAAATACCTGCAACTGCTGCGGGATTGCCAATTTTTGCTCTTTCTGGTAAAGATAATCTCACCGGTGGAGATGGTGTTGACATTATTAATGGGATGCAAGGTGCTGATACAATTAATGGCGCAGGTGGGAATGACAGCTTATTGGGTGGCAAAGAATCGGATTCAATTGATGGCGGTGTTGGCAATGATTTTATCAGCGGCAATAACGATAACGATCGACTAATCGGATCTGACGGTAATGATACTATTCGCGGCGGTAAAGAAAACGATATCTTGATTGGCGGTAACGGGGACGATTTGTTGGGGGGCGATCGCGGCCAAGACATTCTGATCGGCGGTGCTGGAAATGATACGTTTATCTTAGCAGGAGATGTGTCTGCTTCGGCTACTTTAGTAAGTGCGGATGCGATCGCCGATTTTGCGATCGGGGATAAAATTGGTTTGACTGACGGTATCGGATTTGCAAACTTGACTTTTGAAGATGTGAGTTTGCAGTTGGATGGAGGCGCAAGCATCGCTTCTACGGCGATTAAGTCTGGTAGTAATTATTTAGGAATCGTGCAGGGTGTCAGTCAAAGTCAGCTTACATCTGCTGTTTTTGTTAACGCCTAAAAAACAGCATATCGAGATTCCCGACATTTTGGATAAGTCGGGAATCTAAAAACAAGAGCGCTTTAGTGGTTCAGCGTGAAATACCATCTTTTTGTGAGAAATTCACAGACTTTGTTTGGCTTATATCGCAGCGCTGAATTGAGTACAATTACAGCGTGGGACTTACGCCAATTAAGTTAAAAGTGTGTGGCAATAGCGATAGATTCTGCATCAGACTCAAGCGAGTCCTTTAGCAGTTTGGTGATTGTATCAGCGTTAGCAGGGCGACTGAAGTAAAACCCTTGACCTTCATCGCAGCCTCGCGCTTGCAGGTAGTCACGCTGCTCCTTGGTTTCAATGCCTTCTGCGGTGATCGTTAACCGCAGACTTTTTGCCAGAGCAATGATCGCATCAGTAATGGTGGCGCTGTCCGGGTTAGACAGTACATCTTTGACAAATGATCGATCGATCTTGAGCATATTAACCGGAAACCGTTGCAGGTAGTTGAGGGAACAATAACCTGTGCCAAAGTCGTCTAGGGCGAGGGACACGCCAAGTTCTCGCAGTTGCGTTAAGGTTGTGACCGATCGCTCAATGTCAGTCATCAAGGCACTTTCAGTCACTTCCAGTTCTAAATAGGCAGCTTCGAGTTCGGTCTCTGCCAAAATTTGGCGAACCATCTCAACCAGATTCGTTTGCTCAAATTGTCGAGCCGACAGATTCACCGAAATCCGCAGGGCTGGCAGCCCAGCCAGTTGCCAGCGACGGTTTTGAGCGCAAGCCGTTCGCAAGATCCATTCACCAATGGGCACGATCTCGCCATTGGCTTCGGCGATCGGAATAAATTTTACCGGAGAGACCAAACCCTCTGTAGAATGCTGCCAGCGAACCAGCGCCTCCGTTGCTGTCACCCGTCCGCCCTGCAGGTCGATCAGCGGTTGATAGTAAACCAGTAGTTCGTTGCGCTCCAGGGCTCCGCGCAGGCTATTTTCTAGGGCCAGTCGCTCCTGTAAATTAACGTTCATTTCGGGTGAATAAAACTGATAGTGACTCCGCCCTTGCTGCTTTGCCTGATGAAGTGCGAAGTCGGCTTGCTGAAGAAGTTTCCCTACAGAATTCGTATTTTCTAGATGGTTCAATGTAATGCCAAGACTGGCGGTGATGTGGATCGGGTTGCCCTTGATAGAGAAAGGTTTGATCAGCGTACTCAGCAGCAGTTGGGATAGCTTGACCACACTCTCCAGGGAGGGGAGTTCGCTGCGAGCGATCGCAAACTCACCGTCGCCCAAACGCGCCAACACATCTGACGGATCCATGCACTGTACCACCCGTTGGGAAACGGCTCTAATTAGTAAGTCGCATATCCGAGGCTCCAACGCATGGCGCATCCCTGTGAAATCATCGATACCCAATACCAGCACTGCCACCAAGGGTGAGTGATTTTGAGATCGGGTTTCATTCAGGCGATCGCAGAATAAGTCACGATTTGGCAATCCAGTCAGTTCATCGTAGTGGGTAATGTAATGAATCAATTCATCTAGTTTGTAAAGCGTTTGTGAGGAATTTGCCATCAGCGTACCGACTTCATCAGTAAACTCTGTGGGTAAGTTCGGCAATGTTCTGGTATCGAGGTAGTTTTGTAGAGCCTCCGAGGTTAAGATTACCGGAACCAGGAGGTGGCGTAGCGTATAAAGCGTTGCTGCCGTACCCGCTAATGTCGCCAGCAGAGCAATCACCAGAACCCGGACTGATGTCTCTATAGAGTAAGCGTTGGAGGTGAGAAACCAGACCATTAAGGTGAGCAAAGGAACGTGCGTGCCTAAAAATGCAACCACCATAATTTTGGCAGTGTAGCTTTTTTTCAGCCAGGGGATATGCCCCAAGAATGAGTATAGGTTAACGTTAGGTTTTGGTTGCATAGGACTCGGTTTTAATTTTCAAGGTGGGTAGAGTATCCAGCAGTCTCGTACTAGGTGCGTTGGCTTCAGAAACTGCTTTTTTAACTAAGGAGCGATCGCCTTAGATTTGACAGATATTTTACAAAGCGATCGATAGACAATACCGGGCCGCGCTCGCTTGTCTGATAAAATATCCAAGCGATCGCCAAACAATAAATATATATACTGACGCTAATCGCATTTCTCAAAAACGTCAATGATCCACGTCAAAAATCACCGAAATTGACTTTTTTAAAGCTACAAATTCGATCAACCTTCAGCTTTTAGTCCGCTACTGATAACTAATGACTAATGACTAATAACTAATAACTAAATTACCAAACGGATGATTGCAGGTAGCTTTAAACCGCCAGAAGGCTGGCAGGAAAAGAGCGCAATTTTGAAGAGTTCCATTAATAGTTACCGTGTTCTTTGGTTGTGTCACAAGTATTAGACTCCCAAAGATCGCGAGTATGTCGATCGCGCTCAAAATACCAAAAGTGTTTATCACATCAGATCCACTGAAGAGATTTCACAATTTTTTGAATCGATGTTGACAGTGGACAGTTGACAGTGGACAGTTGACAGTTGACAGTGGACAGTTGACAGTTGACTGCTGACTACTGACTAATTGATGCCACAGCCGATCGCAAATTACCTTGAAACTCGCCCAAAATTCGATCGCACTCTTCCTTCTCCAAATTAGTCCAGTGCATCATCAAAGCCAGCTTTACAGACTTGCCGCTTTTTTCCAGCAAAAAACCCGCTTCATCCCGACTCAAATCAGTTAAGTCTTGTAACATCCGTATAGCCCGATCGCGCAATTTCTGATTAGTAACCGCCACATCAACCATCCGATTGCCGTAAACCTTCCCCAGCTTCACCATTACGCCAGTCGAAAGAATATTCAAAGCCATTTTAGTCACCGTGCCCGCTTTCAAGCGCGTCGAACCTGCGACTATTTCCGGGCCAACCAACAACCGAATATCCACATCAGCCTCAAAACTCACCTGTTCGACTGGTACGCAGGCGATAAACACTGTTTTCGCCCCCCGCTGGCGCGCTGCGTGCAAAGCGCCCGCTACAAACGGCGTTGTGCCCCCAGCCGTAATCCCGACAACCACATCTAAGTTGGTAATGTGACGGTGGGCGATCGACTCCGCCCCATCCTGGGCCCGATCCTCCAAATCCTCCGAACTCCGCACCAAAGCCCCCGCACCCCCGGCAATTATGCCCTGTACGAGTTCTGGCGGCGTGCAGAAGGTGGGGGGACACTCGGCGGCATCCAGCACCCCCAAACGCCCGGAAGTACCCGCACCGACGTAAAACAGACGACCGCCTTGACGTAGAGATTCGGCGCCGATGTCGATCGCCTGGGCTAACTGTTCGCGGGCCAGGGCGATCGCGCTTAAGGTTTGGGCGTCTTCCCGGTTGAACAAGTCCACTAATTCGATCGAGCTAAGTTGGTCTAAATTCTCGCTGTTGGGATTCACCTGTTCCGTCAGCAGATGCCCCCGTTCTTCCAAATTCTTCATATTTTGCAATTCAAGTCTATCTACTAATGAGTACCGATTACTGACTACTGACTGCTGACTGCTGACTACTGACTACTGCCAACTGCCAACTGCCAACTGTCAACTGTCAACTGACTACTGCCAACTGCCAACTGCCAACTGTCAACTGTCAACTGTCAACTGTCAACTGTCAACTGTCAACTGACTACTGCCAACTGCCAACTGCCAACTGTCAACTGTCAACTGTCAACTGTCAACTGACTCTCACAAAAGTCCTTCGAGTCGGCGGCGCATAGAATCCAGTTCGTCTTGGGAAACATCAGAATCCGACTCCGGCTGTGACTCCGGTTGCGACTGCCCCTCTGCTTGCCACTCAGTCTGTGTTACATTGTCTTCTGGCGGGATCGCCAGCGCGCCCGCCGGTACCAGTTCCCAATCATAATCAACACTGTCGCAGAACTCCTTAATTTCCTCATCGTCGATCGCCTCGACAGCGGGTTCGGGGAAATCCTGGGCTTCCAACATCACGCCAAAGCGTGTCGCGTCGTCTTCTGACTCAAACATCAGAACTTTGTTGCGATCGCCGAGTTGAATGGTATGAATTCCCTCATTCTCGGTGCGGGCATTGAAGAGTAAGACGAACACTCGCATAAGTTTTAAAGACCTTCTTAACCACCGTTTTTTTATCTTAGGAGCGATCGGGCAACCGATTTTAAATTTTATATTTTAGATTTTAGATTGACCACCGATCCTGCACTGGCGCGATCGAAAGGAGTTGGGGTATTTGGACGACTTGGTTTGATATTTTAGATTTTAGATTGACCACCGATCCTGCACAGCGGGGGAAACCCAGAGGATTTGGGGGAGTTGGAGGACTTGGTTTTAGGTGATGTTGCGTGTTTTGATTAAGTTCGGTAAAGGTTTCTGGAGTCTACCCTGGAGTGGGGCGTGCCTTCGGCCTTCGTTGGGCGCGATCGGCACTTCCGACCTCACTTCTGAGTCTACCAAAGGCAGAAGGCACACTGGCGAATCACAGAAATTATACCTGTCTAAAATTGGCTGATTCCCTTAATTCCTGAATTCTCTGATTTCTGAGAAACACCCATGACTAACTCCGACGATAACAAAAATCAACTCGCACCCCGTCCCCACCGCCGCTGGTGGCGTCTGCTGCTGCTTAGCGGTACGGGATTGGGTATTCTCGCTTTGGTGGGGGCGGCGGTAGGATACCAGTGGGTGCGGGAAAAGTTAGCTCCTTTGGTGGAAACTGAAGTCAGTCAGTTGCTGAAGCGGCCTGTGCAAATCGGACGTTTGGAGAGATTTTCTCCGACAAGTTTGCGGTTTGGCCGATCGACTTTACCTGCAACTCCTACAGATCCAGATTACGCATCTACAGAAGCAGTAGAAGTAAAATTTTCAATTTTGCCACTGCTGTTCAACCGCACTCTAAAATTAGATCTTACCTTAATTAAACCCAGCGTTTATATCGAACAGGACAAGCAGGGTAGCTGGATTAATATTCCCACCTCAGAACCCAAAAAACCAGGTTTATTTAAAACAGAAATTGATGCCCTGCGCGTTGAAAATGTCAGCGCAGTTTTGGTGCCAAATCCCCCCATCGGACAGCCAAGATCGGTTCCAATTTCTGTAAGTCTGAACAACGGCAGTGCTTTATTTCGCGAGCAAAATCAGCGCATCCTCTACGAAGTAAACGGTCAGTTTACTAATAATGATAATTTTGCAGTAAAGGCAGATTCTCTGTTGCCTGCGGCTCAAACTAACCTGCAGTTGCAAGGTCAAAACTTACCTTTGTCCGACCTCGCCCGCTTGCTGAAACTGCCGGGAATTTCTTTACAAAAAGGTCTAGCAAATGGCAATTTAACCGTGCAATTGCGAGATAATAAATTATCAGCACTTACTGGAACTGCTAGTTTTGCCGGATTGCAGGCAAATATCAAGCCGCTGAAACAAACAATCCAAAATAGCAGCGGTCAATTGCGGTTTCAGGGAACTAATTTGATTGTGGATAGTTTGACTGCTAATTACGGTATAATTCCAGTTAAAATAGCTGGAACAGTGGCAACAGGAGAAAATTTTAATCTAGAGCGAGCTAGCTTCAATCTAATAACTAACGTGCAGCCGGTAGCCGTGGCAAATGTTGTCAGTGCGGTGGAAACAGAGTTAGGGAAGAAAGTTGTATTGCCGATCGCAGTTGCGGGGGAAGTTAAGGCCGATGTTAAACTGACTGGAACCGTTGCAAATCCACTGCTGATAGGTACGATCGCCTCCACGAAACCCGCTGTGGTCGATCGCCTGCAATTAAACAATATTAGCACTAATTTTAAGCTGGAACCGAGGAGAATGGCTCAAACCACAACTCCCAAAACTCAATCTTCTATTCCCCCATTTTCCTCTCTAGGTTTGGCTTTGAGCGATATGTTGATAGTGCCGGCTGCCGGTGGTAAAATTAGCGGTAAAGGTGAAGTCGATATAGCTTTATCGAGCGGGAATTCGCGATCGGGTTTGGTGTTTGATTTGCAAGCTGAAAATGTACCGGGAGATGCGATCGCCCAAATTTACGCTGTCCAGATTCCTGCTACTGTTAAAATTGGCAATATCTCCGCCAAAGCTCAACTTTTCGGCCCTTTTGACAACATCCAAGCTAGAGTTAAATGGCAAGCACAGCAAGGAACTTTTCCCGCAAGCGGTGAAATTATCGCCGCAGGCAATACGGTGAATTTGCAAAATACAGTTGTCAAAATTGGCGACACTAATGTAAATGTGGATGCAGCGGTAAAAGATCGTCAGTGGGAAGCGTTGATCGGGGGCGATCGCATAGCTATTAATAGTTTGCAGCAAGTCTTGCCAGAACTTAATTTACCTCCGCAATTAACAGGTTTCTTCAGTGGAACCGCCGAGGCTGCGGGAACTCTGGACGATTTGAGTTTAAATGCGATCGCCGCTAACGCCAAAGGAACACTAGATATTGCTGACAGTATTGTAGATGTTCGCGGCAAACTGGAATCCGGCCGGTGGCAAGTTTATGGCAATACAGAACGAGTTGCTGTCAATCAATTAATTGATATTGGTTTACCGTTTGTCAACCTAAAATCCTCAGCAAATCTCGACAATATCAAATCCAAAATCCAAAATCTCAAGTCCCTGGGCGGACAGCTAACAGGTGAAGTTTTAGCTACGGGAAATGTTGACAATTTGACCGCTAGCGGCATCAATATTAAGACCAACGGCAAACTCAATTTTGCTGACAGCAATGTCAATTTGCAAGGAGAATTGACAGAGGGAAATTGGCAAGCAACCGCAGAAACCGATCGCACTTCCATCAGTCGCTTGGTAGATTTAGGATTGCCGCTGTTAGATGTCGCTTCCGCCTTCAATCCCGAAAATCAACAATCTGCCAATCTCAACAATCTAAAATCCAAAATCCAAAATCTAAAATCGATTGACGGACAGCTATCTAGTCAATTTACAGCATCGGGAAGTCTTGACAATTTGACCGCTAGCAGCATCAATGCCAGCGGCAGAGGGCAACTCAATCTTGCCGGCAGTAATGTCAATTTTAAAGGAGAATTGACAGAGGGAAATTGGCAAGGAATCGCAGAAACCGATCGCACTTCCATCACCCGCCTGGTAGATTTAGGATTGCCGCTGTTAGATGTCGCTTCCGCCTTCGTTGCTGAAAACCCCCAAACAGTCGCCAATCTCAACAATATAAAATCTAAAATCCAAAATCTAAAATCGCTAGACGGACAAATATCCAATCAAATTCAAGCGTCAGGAAATCTGAATAATTCAACCGCCGCCGATATTTCAGCCAACAGCAGCGGCCAACTCAATATTGCCGACGGTACGGTTGATTTTAAAGGTAAATTAGATGGTGGACGGTTGCAAGTTTTCGCTGATGCCGATCGAGTTATTCTCAGCCGCTTAGAACAAACAATCCGCGATACCCAACTATTTACCCTGACGGCGACTTTGCCCAAAGGATTTGACGGCAGAGTTAACGGCCAACTGGAAGCAGCGGGCAGTTTGAATAACTTGACAGCAAAGGGAATTAGTGCTAAGGCAGAAGGAGTGATTTTGGTCGATCGACTAGGGGCGATCGATACTGCAGCCACATTGGAAAACGGCAACTTAGAAGCATTGCTAGAAACCAACGGAGTTACAGTCAGCAACTTAGAACAAACCCTCAAACAAACAGGTTTGCTGACAGCCAATTTACCGCCAGAAATAGCCGGCACCCTCGACGGTAAAGTCCGAATTTTGGGCAGTGTAGATAATTTAACTGCCAACGGCATCACCGCCAAGGGCGACGGACAAATTCGACTCGCCAACGGTGGCGGAGTTGTCAACGCCACAGGTAGCGCCGCCTCCGGGAATTGGCGCGCCTCAATCGAAGGCGACCAAATTGCCTTAAGTCGCTTCCAGAAAGCCTTTGAAGCCCAGCGCCAAAGCTTGCAAGCCAGCGGTTTAGTCTCCCAAGCCCAAAATCTCCCGCTATTGCGAGGCATATTTAACGGCAATGTCAATTTATCCGGCCCGATAGCCGCTGCTTCGGGGGCACCGCCCCTACAAAATGTTCGCGCCGGCGGCATTTTCCGCATCTCCGAATTGCCGTTTTTGAAACAACCTTTTGACGCAGTATTTAACTGGGACGGAAAGCGGGTAGAAATAGAAAAAGCTGCAACTCCGGGTTTGACAGCCAGCGGTTTTGTGAATGTCGAACTCGAAGGTAAAGGATTGCCATCAATTGAAAATTTGGATTTGGATATAAAACTCTCCAATTTTAACCTCGCAGCCTTACCAACTGAACAGTTGGCATTTTTGAAAGCAGGGAATGTCAACAACGCTTCAGAAACAAATCAGCCTGTTCGCGGCAATGTCGATTTCACGGGCCGCCTCACCGGAAATCTCTCCGCCCTCAGTTTAGTTGGCGATGTGGAAGTGCGGAATTTAGCAGTAAATCAAGTTGAATTCGATCCTGTACTGGCGGGGATTGTGAGTGCGAATTCCGATAAAAGTGTAAACTTGCGTTTGGCCGGCGCAAGCGACAAAATTGAATTAGCTTTAAATTCATCTTTTCTGCCGACTTCTTTCTTAGTTAAACGCGGGGAATCTGTAGCCCGCGGCGAAACTGAGGGAGAAACTTTGCGAGTGAATTTAAGCGATTTTCCCCTCGCTGCTTTGAATCTGTCGCCCGGTAAAGATGCCGGTTTGGGGCCGATAACTGGTACGGTTTCGGGACAGGTGAATGTACCGGGCTGGAAGATGCCGTTAAATCCGCAGACTTTGCAAGCAAACGGACAAATTGCGATCGCGCAACCGGCGATCGGCTACATTAAAGGTGATAGTTTTCAAGCCGAATTTAGCTATGCTAACGGCAGCGCCACTCTGACAAACGGCATCTTCCGCCAAGGTACGGGTGAATACTTAATTTCCGGCAATGTGAAAACAGGCGCAAACCCGGAATTTGCCGGGAAAGTTAACATCAAGCAGGGCAACTTGCAGCAGATTTTAGTCGCTTTGCAGTATTTCAATTTAGGCGATTTAGCCAGAGGCCTCAAACCTCCCGTTTACGCTAACGCCGCCGACGTGCAAACTGTCGCAGTCGGAGAACCGGAAGCCCCGTTAATCGAACAGTTGCGCCGTTTGGCAGAAATTGAAGTGCTTTTGCAGCAGCGGCAGGAGGTGATGGCCCAATCGCAAAAATTGCCGCCGCTATCTCAATTGCAGGGGACTTTTGGCGGAGAAATTGCTGTTGCCGGTTCTTTGCGAACCGGTGTGCAAGCTAAATTTAATGTTGAGGGCGATAATTGGCAGTGGGGCCAATATGTCGCTGAAAAGTTCAGCATTGAGGGCGGTTTTCAGGACGGGGTTTTAACTATTTTACCTCTGGAAATTCGATCGGGCAAAAGTACGATCGGCTTTTCGGGACAACTAAGTCAAAAAGCTCAATCCGGGCAGTTGCGAATCGAAAATGTGCCGGTGCAAAAGTTAGCCGAACTGGTAGAATTGCCCTTTGTCGATGTCACCGGAAATTTGAATTTGCGGGCGAACTTAGCCGGCAGTTTGGAAAATCCGCAGGCCACCGGGGAATTGAGTTTGGTTGAGGGTACGCTAAACGGAGAACCGATTAAACAAGCCGACGGTAGTTTCAGTTACAGCAACGCCCGCCTGAATTTTGGCGGCAGCGCTTTGGTAACTCAAACCGAACCGATTGAAGTGCAGGGAAGTTTGCCTTTTGAGTTGCCGTTTGCAGCCGTGAAAGCTGACAGCAATCAAATCGATTTGAGGGCGAATTTGCAAAATGAAGGTTTGGCAATTATTAATGTATTGACTCCGCAAGTTGCGTGGGTCAGTGGCAAGGGACAGGTGCAAATTCGCGTGGGAGGAACGCTGGAACAGCCTGTAGCGCAAGGAATTGCAAATTTTGAAAATGCAACTGTCCGCGCGCAAGCTTTCCCAGAACCGCTGACAGGGCTGACTGGGACGATGCGCTTTGAGGGCGATCGTATTCGGGTAGAAGGAATTCGGGGACAGTTGAGTCAGGGACAAGTTGTGGCCGCTGGCGTGATTCCGCTGTCTGTGCCTTTTGCGGAGGGCGATGTCGATGCGGCTAATCCTTTGGCTGTGAATTTAGACAAGTTGGCCCTAAATCTCAGAGGATTGTACCGCGGCGGCGTAGTCGGTCAAGTGCAGGCAAGGGGCACGGCTAGGCGCCCGCAGTTGAGCGGTAATATTGAACTGTACAACGGTGAAGTATTTCTGCGGAGTCCCGGCGGCGGCACAACAGAGTTAGCTTCTTCCTCTTCTGCTTCTGATTCTCCTTCCACATCTTCCGCTTCCCCTGCGACTGAGGTTTCTGCTTCCCCTACAACTGAGGTTTCTCCTTCTCCTGCAACTCCGACTACCCCTTCCTTTGAAGTTGGATTGAACGATTTGCGGCTGAATTTGGGCAGAGGAATTCGGGTAACAAGTGCGCCGATATTGAGTTTCCAGGCGACTGGGGGTTTGACGGTGAACGGAACTTTAGACGATATTCGCCCGGAGGGTACGATTCGGTTGACTTCCGGGTCGGTGAATTTGTTTACGACGCAGTTTAGACTCGATCGAGGATACCCGCAGACTGCTACCTTTATACCAGGACAAGGACTCGATCCGACGCTGGATGTGAGGTTAGCAACTTCGGTACAGGAAGTAACGCGCTTCCGCACTCCGGGAACATCTGTCGCCTCTGAAATAGCCGATGAACCGACAAGTTTCGGCAGCGTGCGGAGTGTCAGAATTCAAGCGTTAGTGCAGGGAAGGGCTTCTCAGTTGGCGGAAAGTCTGGAGTTGAGGAGCTCTCCAAGCCGATCGGAAACAGAGATTGTAGCGCTGTTGGGCGGCAGTTTCGTGCAGACTTTGGGACAGGGAGACAGTACACTGGCGATCGCAAATTTAGCCGGTGCGGGTTTATTGAACAACATTCAATCTGCGATTACTAACGCCACAGGATTGAGCGAATTTCGCTTATTTCCTACTCGGATTAGAGGCAACGAAGCACAAACTGCTAGTTCCAGTTCTGGTGCGGGTTCTCTCGGTTTAGGTTTAGAAGTTGGGTTTGACATCACGCGCAATATTTCAGCCTCAATCATTCGAGTTTTGTCAGCAAATCAACCGACAGAATTTACTGTGCGCTATCGATTGAGCGATAAAATTTTACTCAGGGGTTCGAGTAATTTTCAAGGAGACAACCGCGTCACTGCTGAATATGAATTGAGGTTTTAGTCAGTTGGCAGTTGACAGTTGGCAGTTGTCTGTTGTTTTTCTAATTCCCAATTCCCAATTCCCAATTCCCAAAAATTTGCTATAAT
Organism: Microcoleus sp. N9_A2; assembly: GCF_036701775.1. Lineage (NCBI taxonomy): Bacteria > Bacillati > Cyanobacteriota > Cyanophyceae > Oscillatoriales > Microcoleaceae > Microcoleus > Microcoleus sp. N9_A2. The sequence goes on from NZ_JAUBRH010000005.1 coordinate 83,512, forward strand.
AGTAACAGCAGCAAATTGGTACTGCAAAGCCCCGCACACAAGATTATAGGAGTTAAGTCAAATGGCAAACAAACTCCAAGTTAAAACACAGTCGATCGGCTACAGCGACTTTTACTGGAACCGCTTTAGTCCGAGAGTTGCGACTATCAGCAGCGTCCGCAACGCCAATCACTGGGACGGCGGATTTATCACTTATATTGCATTTCCCACAAAAGTAGAAGCTACAGCAGCAATGAAATATTTGCTCTTGCATCAAAAAGCTGCTGATGTCGATATGCGGAAAGCCAAGCGAATGAAAGCAAAAGGCATTCGGTGGGAACTCAAAATTCGGGGTTTAGCTTTTAATGAAGTGCTGAAGCTAGCAACAATGGATATAACTGGAAAGCTAGTTATGTCGCCTGCCACTACTCAAGCCACAGGCTGATAAAAGCATTGAGATAATAGGTTGGGTTGAGACAACAAAACCCAACCCTTCCCATATTTGTCAATATCCATCTTCCTCTCTTTTCTCCTCCTCTGTGTCCTCAGCGCCCTCTGCGGTTCATAAAAAAACTCCTATAAAATATATGCGCTTCATTAGCCCCAAAACAGATTTTGCATTCAAAAAAATATTCGCTTCTTCCGAACATCCAGAAATTTTAATCAGCTTCCTAAATGCAATGGTGTATAACGGAGAACCCACAATCCAAGAAATAGAAATCATTGACCCTTATTCAGCCGGAAGCGTCACAGGATTGAAAGACACCTACCTGGATGTCAAAGCCAAGATTACCGGAAACAAAACCGTGATTGTGGAAATGCAGGTACTCAATGTAGCCGCTTTTGAAAAACGAGTAGTTTACAATGCAGCTAAAACCTATTCAACTCAACTCAAAGCTGGAGACGGTTACTTAAGATTAAATCCAGTCATTGCTTTAACCATCACCGATTTTATCTTATTTGAAAACACCGAAAAACTAATTTCAAAGTTTGAATTCACAGAAACTGAAGAGAAATTCGTCTATCCCAACTGCGAGTTAAAGTTAGTGTTTGTCGAGTTACCAAAATTCAAAAAAGAATTGAATGAACTCGAAACTTTGCCGGAAAAATGGATTTACTTTATGAAAAACGCGCCCTCTTTGGAAGCAGTACCAGAGACATTGGAGTCTGTTGAAGAGATTAATACCGCGCTGGAAATTGCCAACCGAGCAAATTTGACCCTAGACGAATTGAATGATGTAGACAAGCGAGAAATGTTTATCCAAGACCAAATCGGGTCTGTGATGAAAGGGATAGAAATTGGTATACAACAGGGGATTGAACAAGGAATCGAACAAGGAATCGAACAAGGAATCGAACAAGGAATCGAAAAGGGGAAAATAGAGGGGGAAATAGGATTAATTATGCGTCTACTCGTGCGGCGGGTGGGTGAGGTTACACCGGAAGTTCAAACTCGCATCCAGGGATTATCTGCCGAACAGTTAGATGATTTGGGAGAGGCTTTGTTGGATTTTAGGAGTCAAGAGGATTTGATTGCGTGGTTGGAGTCGGCGGGATGAACTGATGAGTTAAAAAGAGACTCAACGGTTGAAACGGTCGAGTCTCATCGGGGATTTTTAACCCGGATTTGGTATAATTCTCAATCTCTGCATTCATTTAAACTTTAGTATCTGCGGGAACTTCCCTCTGTACCAGTATCCAACCTAACAGCGCTAAAATAAGGCCAAGAGCGAGAAACCCTAAATCCCAAGCTAACTCGTTGATACCAGGTTTGACGTGGTGGATTCCCAAAATTTGATGGTCAACGATGCCTTCAACAAAGTCAAACAATCCAGCACCAATTAATATTGAACCGAAAAAAGTTTGAGTTGACAAAGGAACATCTTTGCGCTTCACAGCACTCCACAAACAGAAGATTCCCGCCACTGTTACCAACCAATCCGCAGCGTGAAACAATCCATCTCCGAGGGTATTTAATTCTAAACCGGCAACAGTAGCATCGGTTTTAATGCTGCTAAACATATGGTGCCACTGGAGGAGTTGGTGCAGCACAATGCCGTCAAAAAATCCGGATTGACCGATACCGAGGAGAATTCCTGCGATAATTAGAGGTCGGCGGTTGTTTACAGCGGTGGCGGGTGAGTTTGTGCGATCGTCCAATGGAAAACCTCAGATTATTTAACTGCTGAGCCTGGGTCTGTGAAGGGATTTGCCAGTACATTTTTTAGTTTTGCTGGGGAGGAGGGGCGATCGCATCATCCGCGAGAGAGATTTCTGGATACTCTTGATGCTTAATGCCAACTACAAATCTAGTTTATAATTTGATTAACTATTCATCAACCCTCATATTCTCAAACAAAATAGGTTGAATTCGCCTCAAAACTTCCTCAATTATATCTGATCGACATTCACTAAGAAAACTTGCTTGCCTTGCGCGATAATCTTGCATAACGGAGTTGATCCGTCATAATTACACCTGTTATCGCTTCACCTTCGGGAATGGGAACATAAAACGGATTTTTGCGTTGTGTGTTGCTAATGGGACAGACGAACACAAACCCCATTTTTCGGTTAAATTTAGTTTGACTCACCACCAGTGCAGGCCTAGTCCCCATTTGTTCGTGTCCTGCTTGAGGATCAAAATTGAGGCGAATAAAATGACCTCGTTCGGGGATATAGTTTACCAAACTTCCTCTCCTTCTGGTTTTCCCCAACAGACTTCTTCGCTAGATTCTATTTCGCCTGCCAATAATTCATCTAGGGTATACTTTGATATTTTATTATTTACAGGCTCTATGACCAGTTTCCCATTTTCTATGCTGCAAATTACTGAATCTTCGGCTTTAAGGTTGAGAAACTTTACTATGTAGTCTGGTATTGGCAAAGCCAAGGAATTACCTAATTTGCTGATGTGTATTTTGGCTGTCATACATTTGCGATGTTAACACTCAGGTTTATTTATTGTAACACAATATTGGGCGGGGCGGGTTTATTGAGATTGCTGTTTATAAACATAGAGGTTGGTGAACCCGCCCTTACATAACCTTTGTCTATGCAAATACTGCTTCTACGGCTTTCGGCAATTCTATGGGCACGAAATATGCGACTGGATACAAATAATCTTTGCCGGATTCATCAATAACTCGGATAAATTGATGTTCCGCAGCGCGATTATTCGGTATTATTTGGTAGATTTTTCGCACTTCCAATGATGCTTGATAGTCTTGATTATTAATGCAAACTACAAATCTGGTTTCTAAGTTAAACTTCATATTCGGATAAAGTAGTGAGTTCATAAACGGTTGCGTCTGTCATCAAAATCGACCCTTCTGCCGTCAACTCCCATCTGTCGCGCCACGAATCTGTTTCGGTATATCGTTTAGCCAAGCCATCAGCAGCCAGTTTTTTTAAGACAACCATCATGCCAGGTTCTCGTGGTACATCTAGACAGGAAAGTTGCTTTTCCAGTTGATACCAATTGCACTTTCCTCGACCTCTAGCTACTAATGCAAGAAGCACTAATTCAAGCTGAGTTAATTGAGTTAAATTTTGCATTATCAAGTCCTCCACGCTGGATGAAATAAAACGCCAAATCCTTGTCCCTAGCTGACGCACCCTACTTCACGAGAATTTATTGATACTTCTGGTGTTTTGCTTTGACTTGCTGCAATCTCTGTCTTTAATCCTAAAGCCTTCAGCAAACCCATAAATCGGTAAATCTCTTCTCCGCCTGATGCTTTCAGCAATTCCTGAAGTTGATCCCAATTTTGTAAATCGTCTTCAGCTATAATAGAGACTTGACTTTGAGCTTTAACTACATCTCTGAGTACCGTCAGTAACAGTTCGGATTCCGGTGCTGTTTCTTCTAGAATTGCTTGAATATAAGCAGCAGTTTCTTCAATATCTTGAAGCGAGTTAATCAGATAATCATGGTAACTGTGCGTTTTAGGCATCGTCTCTACTCCTGAATTCTATCCAGTATTCTTTGGCTTTGCGAATATCTCGATCTTGGGTACTTTTATCTCCACCACAAAGGAGGAGTATAATAGTTGAGTCTCTTTCTGCGAAATAAACCCGGTAGCCGGGGCCCCAGTCAATTTTCAATTCGGAAACACCCTCTCCTACTGATTTACAGTCTCCTAAATTACCAAGAGCAACCCGCTGAAGTCTACCTTTTATTTTAGCTTTCCCTTCGCGATCGCGCAAAGCATCAAGCCAGTCTTTAAAAGGGATTTTTCCTTCTAAGGTTTCATAGGTTTGAATTTCACGCTTGTGGACTTCCATGACTCTATGTAGTAAAAGCCTAAGTGTCAAATGATATCATTTCTGGTAGCTGCGATTTTGTATGTCATGGCGTGCGATCGAAGCGGTAGGGTGCGTCAGTGTGGTAATTCTCAATTATCACTGAAACTCACAACTGACGCAGCATTTATTCCGTGGTGCGTCAGTTGTGAGACTGTCAGGAAAGTAGCGACAATCCGAGAGTGACAAAGGAGGGATAAGCATTTCGGGCGGGTTGTCATCCCCCCCAGGTTTTTGCCGATTTTTTATCAAAATTAAATAAAATTTAAGATTTTCTTAAAATAAATAAATCTTAATTGCACTATAATTAGCGCATCTAGGAAGATTCAGTAGGTCAGGGGTGCGATCGGGCGATAAAAGCTGGAAAAATTAATTTGACCGCATCTTAGGCAAAAACTATTTCTAACTCAAATTAACTCAATACTTCTTAACTTAATACTTCGGACAGTTTGTGAATGAGAGCCTGAAAGTGTCATTGTACCGTTTGTATCGGAGCTTGACGAAAGCCTGAAACCCTCATTATACCCTTAGCGGTTGAAAACTGTCCGAAGTGTTGGTTTAACAGACTTCATAAAAAAGTAAATCACCTTAAAGGATGAAGTATGAACAGGATATACAAACTTCCAACCGCATTAGATCGCAAAACCATATTGCAAATAGTTCTACTTGCTATTATTTACTTCGGTGTCTCTAAGATATCACTCTCACTGGCTTACCTGCCTGGAGCTGCAACACCAATTTGGATAGGTTCTGGTCTTGGTTTTGCCGCTATCTGGTCATTAGGATATCCGCTCTTGCCCGGTATCTTTTTAGGTCAGTTCATCAGTAATATTTCTACTCAAGAGTTAACACCTACGAGTATCCTGCTCAGTTTTATCTTTGGAATTGCCGACGCATTAAGCCAACTCTTAGCAGTATATCTAATAAACCGATCTATCAGAGACCGTCATTTGCTCGATCGCGCTCAAGATGTTTTCTCCTTTGTACTATTCGCGGCTTTGCTGGCTCCTGCTTTGCACGCTACGATTTGTGTAACAACTATGTGTCTGCTTGGCAAAGCACCTTGGACAATCTATGGAGTAATTTGGTGGACATGGTGGACAGGGGAGGCGATCGGAACACTTGTTTTTGGACCAGTCTTATTAGCATGGAGTCGGGAACTTCAGCCAATTAAATTACTATTTAAACAAAGATTTGTAGAAGCAGCACTGTTACTATTCCTAGTAATTATCATCAGTCAGATTAGTTTTGGCGGTGGATATCCTGTCGTGTATATGTTGATTCCCCTCTTAGTTTGGTCAGCCTTTCGATTCGGACAACAGGGTTCAACATTACTAATCGTCATCGTGTCAGTCATTTCTATGGTGGGAACTGCTAAGGGTTTAGGGCCATTTGTTCGTCCGTCACTCAATGAGTCATTGTTACTATTGCAATCCTTTATGAGTGTTGTTGCTATTACAACTTTGATTTTATCGGCGGTAATTACAGAAAACACAGAAGCAGAAGCCCGACTAAAAAGAGCAAATGAAGAGTTAGAAAGTAGAGTCGAGGAACGCACAGCAGAACTCGCCCATGCTAAAGAAAAAGCCGAAGTTGCCAACAGTGCCAAAAGCGAATTTTTAGCCAACATGAGCCACGAATTACGCTCTCCTCTCAACGCAATTATGGGATTTTCTCAAATTATGACTCGCTCTCAAACCCTCCCTCGCGAACATCAAGAAAGCGTCGGCATTATCTCTCGCAGCGGCGAACACCTACTAACCCTCATTAACAACGTTCTCGACCTCTCTAAAATCGAAGCAGGTAAAACCAGCCTTAATCCTAAAAACTTCGATCTCCATCGCTTACTTGACGACATACACGATATGTTTCAAATGAAAGCTGAAGAGAAAGGTTTACAGTTACTCTTGGAATACGATCGCAATCTGCCTCATTACGTCCGTACCGATGATGTTAAATTGCGTCAAGTTCTCATTAACTTGATTAATAATGCTCTTAAATTTACTCAAGAGGGAGGAGTTTCAGTAAGAGTTAGCGTTTTAGAAACTCCTGTCCATTCCCAACAAACAGCGGCAGCGGCTGATACCAATTCATACACCATACATTTTGAAATTGAAGATTCAGGATCTGGAATTGCCCCTGAAGAAATTGGGAATTTGTTTGAAGCCTTCACCCAAACAGAAACCGGAAAACAAGCTCAGGAAGGTACGGGCTTAGGCTTGCCAATTAGCCGCCAACTTGTGCATCTTATGGGAGGCGATATTACAGTCAAAAGCCAAGTGGGACAATGCACAATCTTCTTATTTAATATTCAAGTTAATGAAGTAGAAGCTAGCGACATTGCTACACACCAACCCTCTCGCAGAGTCATCGCTCTAGAACCCAATCAACCCAAATATCGCATTTTAATAGTTGACGATAAACCTCTCAATCGCCAATTGTTAATTAAACTGCTATCTCCCTTGGGATTTGAGCTTCAGGAAGCCAGTAACGGTCAAGAAGCAGTTGACATTTGGGAGAGGTGGGAGCCAAACTTAATTTGGATGGATATGAGGATGCCGGTGATGGATGGTTACACCGCTACTCAAACTATTAAATCTCAGACAAAAGGTCAAGCAACGGCGATTATTGCTTTGACAGCTAGCGTACTAGAAGAAGAAAAAGCGGTGGTTCTGTCGGCGGGATGTGATGATTTCTTGAGGAAACCTTTCCGAGAGGAAGAAATATTTAATGGGATGAATAAGCATATTGGAGTGAAATATGTTTATGAAGAATTAACACCCAAAAATACGGATAAAATACAAACAAGAGAGGTTCTAACCACAGAAGCACTGGCAGAAATTCCGAGGAATCTATTAGCTCAACTCCAAGAGGCCGTAATGTATTCCGATTCTGAATTAATTGCTGCGGTGGTGAAAAAAATAGCTACTTACAATGAGCCTTTAGCTGAGGCGATCGCAACTTCTCTACACAACTTTGAATATGAAAAGGTTTTGAACTTAATTGCGGCTACTATAGCATAAAAGGAGTAAAACATGAACGACAGTCAAGGTCAAATTTTTATTATTGATGATACGCCCGCAAACTTACATCTGCTTGTCAGTCTTCTTAAGGAAAATGGCTACCTGCCGCGAGCATTTCCGAGCGGCAAGTTAGCTCTAGGAGTTATTGAACAATCATCTCCTAGTTTGATTTTGTTAGATATTCAAATGCCACAGATGGATGGCTACGAAGTTTGTAAACATCTCAAAGCTAACGAATTGACTTGGGATATTCCAGTAATTTTTATCAGTGCTTTGGATGAAATGATGGATAAGCTAAAAGCTTTTACTGTAGGTGGCGTAGACTACATTACAAAACCATTTCAAGCAGAGGAAGTTTTAGCTCGGATTTCTACTCATTTAGAACTCAGTCGCTTACAAAAACTCCTGAAACAGGAAAATTCTCTTCAGGCTCAAAAATTAGCGGAACAAAATTGCCAACTCCAGCAGATGAATGAAGCATTAGAGAAAGCTAATCAAGAGTTGAAAGAACAATACAGTCAACTCCAGCAAGCGCAATTGCAAGTAATTCAAAGTGAAAAGATGTCGGCATTAGGTAATTTAGTTGCTGGAGTTGCCCATGAAATTAATAATCCTGTGGGGTTTATTTATGGCAACCTCGACCAAGCTGGGCAAGCATTACAAGATTTGATCGAACATCTGAAATTATATGGCGATCGCGCGACTGAAACAGATATTAACAATCATGCCGCAGAAATCGAGCTAGACTATCTCCTAGAAGATGTGCCGAAGATGATAGACTCAATGAAAGTGGGGTGCGATCGCATCAAAAGTATCAGCACGAGTTTACGAACATTTTCCAGAGCCGATCGCGATTTTCCAGTGAAGGCGAATCTGAATGAAGGTATTGATAGCACAATTTTAATTCTCAAACATCGCCTCAAAGCTTCGGAATTTAGACCGGAAATTGAAGTTATTACTAATTATGAGGATATCCCAGAAATAAAATGCTTCTTGGGCCAATTAAATCAAGTATTTATGAATATTTTGGCTAATGGGATCGAGGCAATAGAAGAATCAAATCACGGACGTACTTTTGCCGATATTAAAGCCAACCCAAACCGGATTACGATCGAAACTGAACTATCGAGCGATCGCGAGTCAGTTTTAATTCGTTTTAGCGATAATGGCATCGGCATGACAGAAGAGGTAAAACAAAAAATTTTTGATTATTTATTTACTACAAAATCCGTAGGGAAAGGCACGGGTTTAGGAATGGCGATCGCGCGTCAAATCATAGTAGAAAAACATCAAGGGACAATTACAGTTAACTCTACTCCAGGAGAAGGAACGGAGTTTATACTGGAATTGCCGATTCTCAAAAATTAACCAAAATTATAGCAACCGCCAGGGCGGTTTAGGGGCGCTTAGGCTAGGGGAAGAAGGGAATAGAATCAGCGAATTTCAAAAACTCAGAACGTCTTAATTTTGTAAGTTCGGTTTAGTTCCACGGGCCCAACTTCAGTTCGCCTTCCCGGTGATGGCTAGCTTTTAGTTCGATCGCCCTTTTCCGACATAATTCGATCGACAAATTCGCAGCAATCTCATTAAGAATCCTAAATCCCAAAACCTCATTACCCAAACAGACCCTTTCTGTGGCAACCTAAAAAACAGCAGACACAATTTTATAGACCTTCGTAACAAAACTCTACCAATCAACTATGCAAACTCTGCCGAATCCAACTAAAACCCCCAACCCTCAGCCGATTTTCGACACCAGCATCAAACGCCGCAAAACCCGTCCCGTCAAAGTCGGCAGCATCACCATCGGCGGAGGCAACCCAGTCGTCGTACAATCGATGATTAACGAAGACACTCTCGACATCGACGGTTCAGTCGCAGGAATTCGGCGCTTGCACGAGATTGGCTGCGAAATCGTCCGCGTTACCGTGCCCAGCATGGCCCACGCCAAAGCATTAGCCGAAATCAAGCAAAAATTGCAAGCAACCTACCAAGCCGTGCCCCTGGTTGCTGATGTCCACCACAACGGGATGAAAATTGCCCTGGAAGTCGCCAAACACGTAGACAAAGTGAGAATCAATCCCGGACTTTACGTGTTCGAGAAGCCGAAAGCCGACAGAAGCGAATACACTGACGCGGAATTCGCGGAAATTGGCGAAAAAATCCGCGAAACCCTAGAACCTCTGGTGATTTCCCTGCGCGATCAAGGTAAAGCTTTGCGAATCGGAGTTAATCACGGTTCCCTCGCCGAACGGATGCTGTTTACCTACGGCGACACCCCCGAAGGCATGGTAGAATCCGCCCTGGAATTTATCAGAATTTGCGAATCCCTCGACTTCCGCAACATCGTGATTTCCCTGAAAGCCTCCCGCGCGCCCGTGATGGTGGCTGCTTACCGCTTGATGGCGCACCGGATGGACGAACTGGGCATGGATTACCCGCTGCATTTGGGTGTCACGGAAGCTGGCGATGGCGAATACGGCCGCATTAAATCCACGGCTGGCATCGCCCCGCTGTTGGCTGACGGCATCGGCGACACTATCCGCGTCTCGCTGACAGAGGCCCCAGAAAAGGAAATTCCCGTTTGCTACAGCATTCTGCAAGCCTTGGGATTGCGGAAAACGATGGTTGAGTATGTCGCTTGTCCTTCCTGCGGCCGGACTTTGTTTAATTTAGAGGAAGTCTTGCATCAAGTGAGAGAGGCGACGAAGCATCTCACTGGTTTGGATATTGCAGTTATGGGCTGTATTGTCAATGGGCCTGGAGAAATGGCTGATGCTGATTATGGCTATGTTGGGAAGCAACCGGGTTATATTTCTCTGTACCGCGGCCGGGATGAGATTAAGAAGGTTCCTGAGTCTGAAGGTGTGGCAGAATTGATTGATTTGATTAAGTCGGACGATCGCTGGTTTGAACCTGAATAGGTTTGGGGCGGGCACGATGGGATTGGTGTCAACACAGAGACTGCAACTTTTGAAAAATCTCGCTTCTATCTGAGGCCAGATCCCCCCTAGCCCCCCTTAAGAAGGGGGGGACAAGAGCGATCGAAGTCCCCCTAGCCCCCTTTAAGAAGAGGGGGGACAAGAAAGTCTTCTCAAAGTCCCCCTTCTTAAGGGAGATTTAGGGGGATCGAGACTTGTGCAGCAGATATACAAAGGATTTAGGCATTCGCAAATCAACTTCCTACACCCGCGTCCGCATTCAGGCGCGGCAGCCTCGGCTTCGGGAACAAAACTCGGCAAAGTTGAATAAATATGTATCCAAAATCCGACCAAGCCTTGCCTGTGTTAGATTGGGCGTGATTATTCTGAACTCTTTTCCTCCCGCGCGTCACACAAATGGTTATAACAAAACGAGGGCTTGTTCTAAGTGCAGCAGCGGTGGTACTCACTGCCGTAACTCTTGCAAACACTGGTTGCAGTTCTAAATCTCTGGCTTCTTTTAGGGGAAGCCCTAAAGAGTTAGTTGATGAAGTTTGGCAAATTATTGACAAAAGTTATGTGGATGGCACTTTTAACCAGGTTGACTGGAAAGCGGTGCGGAATGAATATTTGAACCGGACTTATACCAGCGACGACGAAGCTTACAAAGCAATTCGGGAAATGCTGAAGAAGCTGGACGATCCTTATACGCGGTTTATGGACCCTCAAGAGTTCAGAAATATGCAGGTTGACACTTCTGGGGAACTGACAGGAGTTGGGATTCAGTTGACTCAAGATGAGGAAACTAAGAAGTTGGTGGTGATTTCGCCGATCGAAGATACCCCTGCTTTTACCGCCGGTATTCTGGCAAAAGATATCATTACTAAGATTGACGGCAAAACCACTGAAGGTATGGATACGAATCAAGCGGTAACTTTGATTCGCGGCCCGGTAAATAGTGAGGTGACTCTGACTATTTTGCGGGACAAAAAGGAAATAGATTTTAAGCTAAAACGCGCTAAAATTGAAATTCATCCGGTGCGACAGTCAGTGCAGAAAAGCCCGATCGGAGAAGTCGGCTATATTCGCTTAAATCAGTTCAGTGCCAATGCTGCATCGGAAATGCGATCGGCAATTAAGGATTTGGAACAGAAAAAGGTAACGGGCTATATTTTAGACTTGCGTTCCAATCCCGGTGGGTTGCTGTACGGAAGTATTGAAATTGCTCGGATGTGGCTCAAAGAAGGTACGATCGTCTCGACAGTCGATCGAGTCGGTGAGGCCGATAAACAAACTGCAAATAAGGCAGAGCTCACAGACAAACCGTTAGTTGTACTGGTAGACGGCGGTTCAGCAAGTGCTAGCGAGATTCTATCCGGTGCTTTGCAAGACAACAAGCGCGCGGTTTTGGTGGGAACAAAGACATTTGGTAAAGGTTTAGTTCAGTCAGTACGCGGCGTGGGAAATGGTGCCGGTTTGGCGGTGACAATTGCCAAGTATTTTACTCCCAACGGCACTGATATCAACCACGCCGGGATTGAACCGGATTTTAAGGTAGAACTCACCGACGCTCAAAAACAGGAATTGAGGCGCGATCGCGATAAAATTGCTACCACAGCCGATCCGCAGTACGCGAAAGCTATGGAAGTTTTGACAAAGCAAGTTACTGGTAAAACAGGGAACGATAAGGCGGAGTCGAAACCGAATGCTGCGCCACCTAAGCCGACTGCGGCGCAGGCAAAACCGAGTCCGGCACCGGCTAAATCTAAGTAGAAAACCGGTGTTGGGTTTCAGTTAAAAAAAGCATTCGGGGAAAGATTTACGGCTAAAAGCCAAGATTTTAAACTCGAATGCTTCGCTATTTTTTGCTATCCGTCATTGCGAGTCACCTTAGCTTTCGCAATCCCTCATTGGGGCTGGCATTTGCCGGCGCGAATTAATCCGATGCGGCGGGCGATGGCATCTTCGGGCGAATCGTAAGGGCCCCACTTTTCAATAATACTGGGGTTTTGTTCTTCGAGTTGGGCGATCGTCTGCGAGGGCTCCGCCAACGGCAAAATTTCGCAATTACCAGCAGGACGTTTGACAATATAAAATTTGGGTGTTTCTGTCATAGCTAAATTCGTCAAATAAAAGCTGGATACTAACTAGGCAATTGGCTCATTATATCAAATAGGGAAACGGCACTGCCGTGTCCAAGACGTGTCTTAGCGTTAAACTCGCATTTTAGTAGTGGCTGAAACCCCTGTCGGGCTGCGGATTTAACTGCCTGCCACTAATAAGAATTAAAAAAAACTAACACTTTCGGAAGATGCCACAATATTTATCTATGATAAAAATATAGACATTTGTCTAAACAGTGCATTAAACCATTTCACAAGCACCGAAATATTCTAATCAATACCAAAAAAAACCATGCAATTTTTGCCCAAAACAATCCCTGAAATTCAACCAGAAATCCTACCAGTTAAAGAATCACCGCCAGAACTTGTTACTTTCGATGTGGGGGGGATGAAATGTGCCGGCTGCGCGAAAGCTGTGGAACGCCAACTCATGCAGTATTCAGGCGTAATTTCAGCTTGCGTTAACTTGGCCGTAGAAGTCGCGACGGTTGAGTGTGAACCGGGGGCTGTCGATGCAGAGGCTTTAGCAAAAAAGTTGACTGATAATGGATTTCCCTCTCAGTCTCGTTCAGGTGAAAATCAGCGGGAAGCAGAAGCGGCAACAATTGAACGGCGACAGCAAGAAATTCGACAGCAAATCAAGCAATTGACGATCGCCCTGATCCTAATTATTCTATCCGGTTTAGGTCACGTACTCGGCACAAAAGCCCCAATTCTCAGCAATATTTGGTTTCACTGGGGACTCGCCACCCTAGCTTTGCTGGTACCGGGCCGCCCGATTATCGTTGACGGGTGCCGCAGTTTGTGGCGAAATGCACCCAACATGAATACTTTGGTAGCTTTAGGCGCTGTTACAGCTTACACCGCTAGCAATGCGGCGCTGCTGTTCCCACGGATGGGATGGGAGTGCTTTTTTGATGAACCGGTGATGCTGCTGGGCTTTATTTTGTTGGGCAAAACTCTGGAACAGCAAGCCAGACGGCGCGCTGCATCAGCTTTGCAAGCTTTAATCGCATTGCAACCGGCGAAAGCCCGCTTAGTTGATTTTAAACTCCCGAGTTTAGATTTGCGATCGCAAGAATTGCCTTTAAACTCGACATCAGAGGTCTACGATCCACAATATATTGAAATTCCCGCCGATCGCGTCCGAGTCGGAGAATGGCTGCAAGTTTTGCCCGGGGAAAAAATACCAGTAGACGGTGAAGTCTGCGAAGGCAAAACAACGATAGATGAGTCGATGCTGACTGGCGAATCAATGCCGGTTTTGAAGCAACCAGGAGATACAGTGGCGGCGGGAACTATCAATAAATCCGGGGCAGTTGTGATGCGCGCAACTCGCACCGGTAAGGAAACAACTGTAGCTCAAATGGTGGCTTTGGTGCAGGCAGCCCAAACTCGCAAAGCGCCGATTCAAAATTTAGCTGATACTGTCGCGGGATATTTTGTGTATGGGGTAATGGCGATATCGGTTTTAACTTTCCTATTTTGGTATTTTGCCGGCACTCATATTTGGCCTTCTGTGCTTTTAGGACACGGGGCAATGAATATGGGACACGAGGCAATGAATATGGGAAATGAATTGCCAATTATTCATTATCAATCGCCTTTGCTGTTAAGTTTGAAATTGGCGATCGCAGTTTTAGTTATTGCTTGTCCTTGCGCTTTAGGACTGGCTACCCCAACTGCAATTTTAGTGGGTTCTGGCATCGGGGCGGAGCGCGGCCTTTTAATTCGCGGTGGTGATGTTTTAGAACGGGTGCATCAATTAGATACGGTGGTTTTTGACAAGACTGGCACTCTGACAACCGGAAATCTCACACTCACAGATTATTTGCCGATTTTCCAGAATTCTGAGTTGGATTTGAACTCGGATATTAATGTTGGCAACAGGCAAGATGCCTGTTCCACAATTGATGATGTTTCTGGCAACAGGCAAGATGCCTGTTCCACAATTGATGGAGTTTCTGGCAGCAGGCAAGATGCCTGTTCCACAATTGATGGAGTTTCTGGAGACAAACAAGATGTTTGTTCCACAATTGATGGAGTTTCTGGCAGGGTTGACTCAAAACTGCTGCAAATTGCGGCGGCGGTGGAAAGGGGCGCGTGTCATCCCATCGCCGCAGCGATTTTGCTGGAAGCGCAACAGCAAGGTTTGCCACTGCTGGCTGCTGAAGATTTCTACACGGAACCGGGATTCGGGGTTTCTGCTTTGGTGGAAGGCCGCCGGGTGTTCGCGGGGAATGCTGAGTGGATGAGCCAGCAGGGGGTCGCTGTGGCTGCGGAATTGTCGGGGTCTTGCAAAGGCAAAACGGCGGTTTACGTGGCTTCTGGGGGCGTTTTGCTGGGGGTAATCGGGCTAAAAGATACTCTGAGACCGGATGCTAAGGCGGCGGTGGAACGTTTGCGGGGTATGGGATTGCGGGTGATGATGCTGACGGGGGATACGGCGTCTGCGGCGGCGGCGACGGCGCAGCAGCTAGGTTTGGCGACGGCTGACGTTTTTGCCGAAGTGCGCCCGGATGGGAAGGCGAGGACGATCGCCAGTTTGCAAGCGCAAGGTTGTAAAGTGGCTGTGGTGGGAGATGGTATCAATGATGCGCCGGCTTTGGCTCAAGCTGATGTCGGTATCGGTTTGCACTGTGGCACTGATGTCGCGGTTGAGACGGCTCAAATTGTGTTGATGCGAAATGCTTTGATGGATGTTGTTGAGTCGATCGAGCTGGGGCGCGCTACTTTTAATAAGATTCGCCAAAATTTATTCTGGGCTTTTGCTTACAATACTCTGGGAATTCCGGTTGCAGCGGGTATCTTGCTGCCTGCAACCGGAATTCTACTCAGTCCTGCGGCGGCCGGAGCATTTATGGCGTTTAGTTCTGTTAGCGTGGTTACAAATTCTTTGTTTTTGCGCCGGGGATTTCGAGCTTAAATTTAGGGATTGCAGATAAAAGTCGGAGGTCATCTATCATTAGCGAGAAACTAATGATAGATGACCTCATCCCAATACGGATACCAGCCCCTCACTCACACCAGGAGTCGATAGCCCATAAGTTTCGACGTTAGTTAGAAGATCCTGATTCAATGCGAGAGTCAATCTAAAATCTACAATCTAAAATCGACTGATCGATCGCTAGAGTGCCATACTTTCCAAGAGTCGCCAGTTATTGTTGTTCATAATTGAACGACTCACTAGCTCGAACATTTGACGGCAGTGGTTATTGGTTTGCAGCGGTAGTTCCTCGTTTTTAATCACGAAGTTCATGCGAACCTCTGAGTCGCTGGCCGTGTTTTTCTCAATTAGGACTTCTGCAGTGACAAGTTTAGCAATCGAAACTTGACCTGGAAGCTCGCGAGCCATGACGGAATCTCCTGTATTGTAGATAATATCAAGATTGCATGACTCTAAAATTTCAATCAGGGATTGACGGAGACGGTCGATCGGAACGGCAACGATAAAAAAACCAGTATAGCGAGCCATAAAAAACTCCAGCCGTGAGGCATTTAGACTTTATTATCATACCGAACCTAGAACAGATGAACAGAACAATATGGATTTATTTTATTTAGATGGAAAGTTAGGGCAATGAAGGGCAAACTTATCGTATTTGAGGGGGTAGAAGGTGCGGGTAAAACTACGCAAATGCAGCGCTTGATACAGTTCCTGCAAGCAAGTTACTTTTTGACAGTCCGCTTGGTGGCTACTCGCGAACCGGGGGGTACTGAGTTGGGAAGGGGACTGCGACATTTGTTGCTGAAACAAGATGGGGGCGAATCTGTATCCGATCGAGCAGAATTACTCATGTATGCTGCCGATCGCGCTCAACACGTCGAAACTTTTCTCAAACCCGAGTTATCGAAGGGAACGATTGTTTTATGCGATCGCTTTACTGATTCTACGATCGCTTATCAGGGCTACGGCCGCGGTCTTAACTTAAATTTAATTAAGCAGTTGAATGACATTGCCACCGGCGGCTTGGAAAGCGATCTGACTTTGTGGCTGGATATTAATGTGGAGGCGGGTTTGGCGAGGGTAAAGGCTAGGGGAGAGCGCGATCGGATCGAGCAAGCTGATTTGAAGTTTCACCACCTTGTGCAGCAAGGTTTTGCGGAGTTAGCCGAGTCAAATAAATCTCGAATTGTCCGCATAAATGGCGATCGGCCTGAATATGAAGTCGCTCAGGAAATTCAAACTATTGTAACTCGTAGGTTAGAAGCTTGGGGATATTTAAATAATACCAATTCTGAAAATAAGCTTACATAGATAGCCAGAAACCGGGTTTTTTACGAAATATTTGCTAAAAATCCTCAACTTCGAGGAAAAACCCGGTTTCTTCGTTGTAAATAACTCACCATAGGGTAGTGATCAGGGCAAAATTCTTGAATAGGTAGTCATTACATTCAGCGCCCCTGACGCACCCTACAATAACTTCCTTCTGTCAACTGAATACTGTCAACTATCAACCCTTCGACTGCGCTCTTCGGGCAAGCTGTCAACTGTCAACTGTCAACTATCAACTGTCAACTGTCAACTATCAACTGTCAACTGTCAACTATCAACTGTCAACTGTCAACTATCAACTGTCAACTATCAACTGTCAACTGTCACATGGATTATTTCACATCATTAATCGGACAAGAGCGACCAGTAGAATTGCTAACACAAGCAGTCGAGCAAAACCGAATTGCTCCTGGTTATTTATTCGTCGGCTCTAACGGCATCGGCAAAAGTTTAGCTGCTCAGTGTTTCATCGAGCTTTTATTCTCAGCCAATCTTCCCGAAACCAGACTCATAGCCTCTGTACAAAATCGCGTGCAGCAGCGCAATCATCCAGACTTACTTTGGGTAGAACCAACTTATATGAACCAAGGCAAACGGCTTACACCAAAGGAAGCAGAGGAAGCCGGTTTAAAGCGGAAAGCACCACCACAAATTCGTTTAGAACAAGTTCGAGAAATTGGTAATTTTCTCAGCCGACCGCCACTAGAAGCGGCGCGTTCTATCGTAGTTTTGGAACAAGCAGAAACAATGGGTGAGGGAGCCGCTAACGGCTTATTGAAGACATTGGAAGAACCGGGAAAAGCAGCGCTAATTTTAATTGCTCCGACAGTGGAAAATTTGCTACCAACTTTGATTTCCCGTTGTCAAAAAATCCAATTTTCTCGGCTGAATCCCGAAGCAATGGCACAAGTTTTACAGCAAGCGGGATTCGCGGATATTTTGGATCATTCCGAGGTACTGGGGATGGCTCAGGGCAGTCCTGGGGAGGCAATTGCTATTTGGCAGCAACTGCAATCAATACCCGATGATTTGCTGCAAAAGGTGAAGCAGTTGCCTCAAAATCTGCTGTCTGCTTTGGAATTGGCCAAGGAAATTGATAAAACTTTAGATACTGAATCTCAGTTGTGGTTAATCGATTATTTACAACACTGTTACTGGCAGCAATTTTTGGCAGGGGGAATTAGCCGATCGCCCTTAGAACCCTTGGAAAAAGCACGACAATATTTGCTAAACTACGTACAACCGCGATTAGTTTGGGAATGCACACTAATGGGAATATGTCAAGCATAATTTAGTGCCAAGTTTTATCCCAATACGATGAATAACACAATGGAAAAAGCCACATTTGCCGCCGGTTGTTTTTGGGGAGTGGAACACAAGTTTCGCGCCGTTGCGGGTGTCGTCTCGACTGCTGCGGGCTACACAGGAGGTCACTGGCCGAATCCCTGCTACCTGGATGTTTGCGCCAGAGTCACTGGTCACGCTGAATCTGTGCTCTTGGAGTACGATCGATCGCAGGTGAGTTACGAAGCACTGCTAGATGTATTCTGGAACTGTCACGATCCAACCCAAATCAATCGCCAAGGCCCCGACAGAGGCGAACAGTACAGGTCTGTGATTTTTTATCACAATTGGGAACAAGAAAAAGCCGCTCGCGCATCCAAACAAAAATTGCAAATTTCCGGTAAATACGACAAAGATATTGCCACCGAAATCAAACCTGCTGCTGAATTTTATATAGCAGAGGATTACCACCAGCAATATATTGAGAAGAAGCGAGATTCGTCAAAAGTTATTAGTTAACAAGTAGGCAGACGCGACCAAAAATAAAAGATATTAGGGGCGGCTAAGGCAATAATATATACTAGCCACAGTTTATTATTAATGCAAAACCCGGTCTCCCCCAAGCCATGTTTATTTCCACCTACTCAGTAATAAATCATTAGTGATGAGATAGTGTTTGGTAGGAGCAATCCCCCCCCGTGGTAAGCCTATGCGATGGGGATGCGAGACAAATTTCAGCTTTGACGCTAAAAGAATATAGATGCGGGGCGGTTCAGTTGACAGTTGACAGTTGACAGTTGACCGCAAGATAGCGACCTCTACCTGGAAGGAAGAGGATTGGAGTAATGAATAGTCTTCTTTTAATTTCTCCCGCTTATGGGTTCCGGCTTTAAACCAATTTTTTTTGGTAATCGCAGTCTGAGGAGGATTGATAGCGTTTTAAACAGATTGTTACGCAAGTCATAATATTATAAAAATGCTGTAGTAGTTGGGGACGTAAAACCCAAACAATTTTGCAATCAATCCTAAATGAAGATCGGGAATTTATGTTTAAATTCTATTGACGTAATCCCAGTTTTTGCATCTATAATTGTAGTCATTAGTCAGCAATTATTAGTCATTAGTCAGATGACAGGAGGAAAAGGGAAGAATATCTACTTTTGCAGTCTTGCCTGTTTATTTGCTAAGCTAGAGGTGGCGCTCTGTCATCAATAAACCTTAGATTTATGCACAGGTTATTAACTGGGAAACTGCGAATAGAGTATTTAACAATACCGATCGCTAATCTTCCAGCAAATTTATCCGCTACTAAAATTGTACAGCTTACTGACTTTCACTATGACGGGGTTCGGCTGTCGGAATGGTTGCTAGAAGAGGCGATTGCGGCGGCAAATGAAGCCGAACCAGACATGATTTTTTTAACTGGTGACTTTATTACCTACGATCCCGCACCTATTTACGGCTTAGTGCAGCGATTGAAAAACTTGCAAAGTCGAGTAGGAATTTACGCGGTTTTGGGCAATCACGACCACTATTGGCCGGGGGCAAAAAAAGAGGTTGCTAATGCTTTAAATAGCGTTGGGATTCGGGTTTTGTACAACGAAGCAATCTATCCCTTGGGGTCAGAATTGGCTTTAGTTGGGTTGGCAGATTTTTGGTCGGGCGATTTTGCGCCTCAACCTGTAATGGCATCAATAAATCCCGCGATTCCTCGGATTGTATTGTCTCACAATCCTGATACTGCTGAAAAGCTGCAAAATTGGCGGATTGATTTGCAGTTGTCTGGGCATACTCACGGCGGCCAAATTGTTATTCCCGGTATCGGGCCTTTGTACGCTTGGGTCAGAAAAATTGGCTATTTGATTCCTCAACCAATCCGAAAGTTGATTCCTTTTCTGTCGGCTGGCGATCGAGTAGTTACTCACTGGGAATGGGCTAGCGGTTTGCATCAGGTGGGGAGTAATTTGCTGTACGTGAATCGGGGTTTGGGAACTTATTCGCCGGGAAGGCTATTTTGTCCCCCGGAGGTGACAGTAATTACTTTGGTTTGTCAAGATACGTAAAGGCTGGTTTAGGGTGCATACTTTCCCGATAATAGATAATATAGCAGAGGGCAGAAGCAAGAAGGAGCTTCGGCTTCGCGAGTGGGTAAAAAAAAGGAATTGGGTACAATTTCTATTATTATTAGCTGGCTTCTCCAAAGCGATAGCCTCTGCCGTAGACTGTGTGAATTAGCACAGATTCGCCCGGTGCTTCTATTTTGCGGCGCAGCAGGCGAATTTGAGCTGCTAATACATTGCTGCTGGGTTTTTCTGCTTCACTCCACAAATACTGGTGGATTTGTTCGTGTGTTAGCAATTGACCGGGATGGCGCATTAAGTATTCTAATAACTGACATTCTTTTTCTGATAAATCAATTGTGCGATCGCCCCGATAAGCTAATTGATTGTCGTAGTCTAGCTGTAAATCTGCAACTTGCAGCCGCCCGACAGCAACCTCGGCATCAAAAGTAGGAGGCCGCCGCAGTAATGCGCGGACTCTGGCTAGCAGTTCTCGCAGTTCAAAAGGTTTGACTAAATAGTCGTCTGCACCGGCGTCGAGTCCTTGTACGCGATCGTCTACGGTATCTTTGGCGGTGAGAAATAGCACTGGCGTACTCCGTCCTTGCGATCGCAACTTCTGGCAAATTGCTAGTCCGGTTTGTGTCGGCAGCATCCAATCCAAAATTAGCAAATCGTAATTGCCCTGCATGGCTAAATTGCTGCCACTTTCTCCATCGAATGCCACATCAACGATATAACCTTCGCGGGTTAAAACTCGACTCAAAGGGTCAGTCAATTCAACTTCATCATCAACTAAAAGAATCCGCATCCTGATTTCATATTTGAGACTTGAAATTTGAGATCTCAAGTTAAGTAAACTGATTTGTGCTAAATTTTCAAGTGGGCAATACTTTCCGATTCGCTGCAAGCTGCTGCTACCCATTCCTGGATTGCAGGCAAGGCAAAAATCGCATCCGCATAAGCTTTTGCTACTGAATCTAATTTGACTCCGTAGGTGACCAAACGCATCACAACTGGGGCAAACATAGCATCAACAACTGTGAATTTTCCGAACAACATATTGCCGCCTGTTCCGAATTTTTGACGGCATTCGCGCCAAATGCTAAAGATGCGATCGATCTCTGCTTCTACACCGGGAGTCATCCCTTCTCCCGGATAGCGGTTGCGGCAGTCCATCGGCATATTTTGGCGCAAATTTTGGAACCCCGCGTGTATTTCGGCGCAGATGGAACGGGCGATCGCCCGTTCCGCTACATCTGTCGGCCACAAATCATTTGCAAAGCGATCGGCAACGTATTCGCAAATTGCTAAAGATTCCCACACTTTCAAGTCGCCGTCGATTAAAACTGGCACTTTTCCCGAGGGAGAATAGCGCCGAATTTCTTCATGCGTTGTAGGCCAGTCTAAGGCGATTCTCACCTCGGCAAATTCCAGTCCAGCTTGTTTCATCGCCAGCCAAGCGCGCAGCGACCAAGAGGAATAATTTTTGTTGCCGATTACCAGAGTCAATTTGGTCATAATGTAGCTGTTAGCTATTTGCAATCGCCCGTGCAATTTTAAGTTTTAGATTTGAATACACAAAGACGTGAGACTGAATGACGATCCTCGAAGAGGATCGCCCAGTTCTCAGCACCAGCCTCTGCAAGCATTTTACATTAACAGCCTCCCAGCGTTCCGCGTTTTTCTGCAAACGGCGATCGGGGGGCTTGATCGAACACACCTGATTTGGCATTGAATGATCTGTGTCGGTCGAGTTTGACATCGTTAGCGGTAGGTACGGCTACTGTATAATCCATTTCCTCGGCCTCTACACCACGGCCTGAGAGGATTTCATCTACTGTAATTTTCAGGGAATCCGGGTCTACACTGTGAAATTCTCCGTCAAATTCTTGACTCTCAAACTCTTGATTGTTTTCCATACTGACCGCCCTTGAAAAAACTGACTAAATATAATATATACCCAAACAAAGGATCGAGCACTACCCGAAATTTATTTTTCGTTATGAACTCTATGTGTTATTCTGAGTTTGGTAAAAGCTGTTTCTGCTTGTACCGCGATTGCCACCTTCCCCAATTAAGAAATTTACCCTCTAAGAATTGACATGATTACTGTTGCACTTCCCAAAGGCGGATTGTTAGGAGATAGTATTCGGCTGTTTAAATCGGTTGGATTAGACTTCAGTGCTTTTCTCGATTCCTCTAACCGACAACTTCAAATTTATGACCCGACAGGCACTGCCAAAGCTTTGCTAGTAAGGACGCATGATGTACCTGTTTATGTGGAATACGGTCAAGCAGATTTGGGGATTGCTGGCTATGATGTTTTGCGGGAAAAAAAGCCGAAAGTGGCCAATTTAATTGATTTAAAATTTGGGAAATGTCGGCTGTCGGTGGCGGTGAAGGAATCTAGTTCTTATCGACGAACTGTGGATTTGCCTCCTCACGGTAGAGTTGCTTCTAAGTTCGTACACTGTGCAAGGGAATATTTTCACAATTTGAATTTGCCGGTGGAAATTGTGCCACTTTACGGTTCTGTGGAGTTAGGGCCGATTACGGGTATGTCGGAGGCCATTGTGGATTTGGTTTCGACTGGCAAAACTTTGCGAGAAAATGGTTTGGTGGAAATTGATGTTTTGTTTGAAAGTTCAGCTTATTTAATCGGTCATCCTCTGAGTTACCGTTTGAATACGGGGGGGGTTAATGAGTTGATCGGGAAGTTGAGAGAGCAAGTTTTGACGACTGTTTGATGCTAACTCCAATTAGAGTAGACTTATTGGATAAATCTTTCATTCATAGGGAAAGCACAGACGCAACGCAGATACAATGCACGATAGTTAGCGACTTTTTTAAGAGATCTAAACTATTGTGGGGTGGGCTTCTAGCCCGCCCTAAAAGTTAAATCTTTCTGAGCTGGTATTTGCAGGTAGAAAACCTAGTTTTTCCTGGCAACGGTTTATATAAAAACTGACGACTGTATCGGCAGGGTTTTGTTCGATTAGTTGCTGAAAATATCCCAAGGCGGCGACAAATCTTTCGGATTGCCATCCTTGAATTCCTTTGTCAAATAAAACCTGGGTAAGCTGCTTTGCTTCAGAGTCGGGACTGGAGGCAGCCCAGATTTCGTAGATTTCAATAGCTTGCTGCTTGCCGCGGGGGATTACTCGATCGATCCAGCGATAGTAATAATTGTTGCTGGGCAAAGGGGAGTCAGCAGCAGTCGCCCCAGAAGTAGAAATAATACTCTCCTGTGTGTCCACTTCCAAGTCGCACTTTAATAATAGACTTTCTTTTGAGTGGGAGTTGGAACTTATGCCATTTAGAAATTCTCTCGCATGAACAATGGCATTTTCGCTAACAATAATTTGGCAGCCGTATATTTTAGTTAAATTTTCTAACCGAGAAGCTGTATTTACCACATCGCCGATGACTGTAGAGTCCATGCGGCGATCGGAACCCAAAGTGCCGATCATGCCGATACCTGTGTTAATTCCCGTACCAATATTGACTGGAGATTCTAAATTGTATTGGTGGCGACTGGCATTAAATTCTTGCAAAGTTTCTTGCATTGCTACTGCGGCTTCGATCGCATCCATAGCGTGAGAATTCGGCTTGTCAAATACTGCCATGATTGCATCGCCTAGGTATTTATCAATAAACCCGGCGTGAGACGTTATGCACTCGTTCATTTTAGTAAAAAAAGCGTTTAACCATTCAAAGGTTTCGCGTGCGGCTTGAGATTCTGCGATCGTAGTAAACCCGCGAATGTCGCAAAACAAAATAGTCAACTCTTCTTGTGTGACATTGCCCAACTGAATAGATTCTATTCCCTGTGGCGCAATTCGTCCGAGAAGTTGCTCTGGCACAAATAGCTGAAATTTTTCTGAAAGATATTCGTTGGCTTCCCAAGCTGCGGCGATTTGGCGTTTGCTTTGCTCTTTTACCTGCTGGTGGAATTGGGAAGTTACAGCTTGCGATCGCATTTGACTCAACTGCAAAATATTTTCCACTTTTGCCAGCAACAAACGACTGTTAAAAGGCTTTGTTAAATAATCATCGGCCATCATTTCTAACCCTTTGATGCGAGACATATCGTCAGCGAGGGCAGTTAAAAAAATCACTGGTACAGTTTGCAATGCCGTATCCTTCCGCAGGATATCGCACACATCAAAACCGTCCATATCCGGCATCATAATATCTAATAAAATTAAATCGGGTCGAGAGGCGCGGGCGAGGGAGAGCGCTTCATCGCCAGATGGCGCCGATACTGTGGCGTATCCATTCAGGTGCAATAACTCTTCCAGTAAAATCAGATTAGCTGGCTCGTCATCAACCAACATGATGCAGGGCGACTTGTTTGACATGGAATATGATATATATTGAATTTAGCTGTGGACTGGCGCGTGTAGATGCTCGAAACCTGGTTGATTCGTGTATTTCTGGTTATTAAATTCGATATTTTTCTTAGGAACCGGGTTTCGGAGGCAAGTGTACGCAAGTCCTATAGATATTTATCTACTATTGAGTTTAACCTTTCTGGTTATAACCTGTAATCAATGGCAGTGCTGGAACTGCAAATAATTATTGTTAGCTGAGAAAAGAACGGATAGTAGCGATCGCCAAATTCAGATCCAGCGGCTTGCTCAAATAAGCCGAAGCGCCAGCTTCCAAACATCGATCGCGATCGCCAGCCATCGCCATCGCCGTCACCGCAATCATCGGTATCGAATCCCATACAGGATCTGCCTTAACTCGCCGCATCAACTCAAAGCCGTCAACATCCGGCAATTGAATGTCCATCAAAATCAAATCCGGCAGCAACTCCGGCGCAGTAGAGGCAGCAAGGATACGATCGACCATCGCCTTCCCATCCGCGAGAATCTCTACCCCGAACCCCTCCAATTCCATCACCTCCGAAATTAACATTTGGTTAAAAGGCTGGTCTTCGACAACCAAAATTCGCTTGCTGCCAAGTGGTAATGCGATCGCAGAAGCAGGAACTAACTTGGTATCCAAAGCACAAGAAGCAAAGTTTCCCAACTGTTGACGCATCTCCGTCAACGGCAGCAAAACGCGGAAAAGACTTCCCCGATCGCAAACCGATTGAAAAGAAACAGTTCCCCCGTGCAATTCTGCCAGACGCTTAGTTAAAGCCAAACCCAAACCTGTACCTTCATGCCGCCGAGTCAGGGAAGAATCCACCTGTTGAAAAGGTCGAAATAGCAAGTGCCAGCGGTCTTGAGGAATGCCGATGCCGGAGTCTTGTACCTCAAAACAAAAATAAGGAGTGCTGGCATTTATAGGAGAACAATCCGGCCGGTAGTCGCCGTTTATTTCACTGCCGTAGACTAGACGCCCGCTGAGTTTAACTTGTCCCTGTTCGGGGGTAAATTTGATGGCATTGGAAAGTAAATTAATCACAATTTGTCGCACTCGCCGTTCGTCGAGCCAAACTTTAGTAATGCGATAGTCGAGTTCTAAAGATAAAGCTATCCGCTTTTTTTCTGCCCGTGGCTGCATCATCTTCAGACAGTCTGTCGCGAGTTCTTGAACGCGAACAGGCTGTAAGTTTAGTTCTATTTTCCCCGCTTCAATTTTAGAAAGATCGAGAATATCGTTGATTAGCTGCAACAAGTGCTGGCCGCTTTTTTCGATCAATTCTACATAGTTGATTTGTCGATCGCTCAACTGTCCGGCTGTTTGCCGCAGCAGCAAGTCAGAAAAGCCGAGAATGCTGTTGAGAGGCGTCCGCAATTCGTGGGACATGGAGGCCAAAAACTCCGATTTTAACTGAGAAGAATACTCTAATTGTTCGTTAACTTGGCGCAGGTTTTCTTGTGTCTGAGCCCGCTCGATCGCCGCCCCCAGTGTCCGACAAGCAGCCGAGAGCACTTCTTGGTGGACGGAGGCTTGCAGTTTTTTGACGTTGCGGGACTCCAGCGTCAGGACTCCGATAATCGTGCCGTCGGTAGATGCGATCGGAAAAATGCCCAGTTGTCCGATTCCCGGATGGCGAAATTCCGGCACGGCATTGGGATGTTGGGCATAATCCTCGACAAACAAAGCTTGACCCGTTGCCACCACTTCCCACAGCAAACCGGTGCCGTAGGGAATACCTTTGTCGAGCAATTCTTGCATTCCTGCGGCGACTGGTTCCCCGTAACTAGCCAGAAATTGAGTAGAAACTTGGTTGTAAATCGCCGTCGCTTGCCGGTCATTTCCCTTGCCACTAATCACTTTCACGTCTCCGAAAGCTGCATTCATTGCCTCTACAAGATAGGTGAGGGCAAACTGACCTATTTCTTGCAAACTGTCAGAGTTTTGCAGCCGTTCCGTTAAACCTAACAGAAATGTCAGCCGCCGGACTTCTGCGTTCAAGCTAGCTTGGGAGTTTTTGTATACCGTAACGTCTCGAAAGGTAAACAGCCGTCCGCCGCTGTTGGTAATTGTGGCGCACACCTCCAAACAAACCCCATTGGATTGCTCGAAATAAAATGATAAACTTTCATCCTGAGATTTTTCCAGTGCTTGCTGAAACTGTTGCCACTGCTGAACGGACAAGTAACCCCGATCGACAATTTCCGCAAACAGCAAGTGGCACTTCGGCTTTGTTTCCAGCCATTCTGGGGACAGTTCCCAGATTCCGGCCAATTTTTTGTTAAACAAAACTAAGCAGTCAGACGAGTCGAACAGAGCGATCGCATTGTCTACTTGATTGAGAATCAGTTCTTGGTCTGCCCTCAACTGCTGCCAGTCTCTCTCCATTTTTTCTGTGTCTGTAGCTCTTAGTTTTGTTGTCATAACTTTCTAGGGATATGGCAAGAGTTGTTTGATAACTCTTTACTTAATGTTACATAATTTTAAGTTTTTGGGCAGTGAGAGCGATCTATCTGCCTTGTGATCTGAGACACTTGCTGGTTTCGGAGGGCGATCGGAGCAACCTTTGAACTGCATCGGCTACACTGCTTAATCATGAGGCAATAAGGATGGAAAGCATTATGACAGAAGCAGAATTTTTCAATAACAATGCTGTCGAAGTTGATGGCATCTGACTTGAAACTATTGTGCCCAACCCTGTGTTCAATTGACCTATAATAAAAACTAATTTTTGTGATAATAAAAGAGCATATTTCAAAATGCAATAACCAAAGCACAGGGGATTTAATCCCCCACCTTTAGGTGGATTGTTTTTAGGCAGGGGCTTAAATCCCCTGCCTAAAAACTTCGCACTCATCTGTCAACCCTTCGACAAGCTCAGGGCAAGCTGTCAACTGTCAACTGTCAACTGTTAAGACCTTACCCTTAAACTGTATTAGCAATAACTTGGTTATTTCGATTAACTGGTCAAGCAAATATTGCATTCAATAAAACAGGGGTAAGGTGCGCCATAAGCACGCGAAGGAAGTGCTCTCGTTTTGGGTGGCATCGGTATTGTTCAAATGTTCAAACAGTCAGTTTTCCCGCAACCATAATTTTAGTCAACAGTCAACAGTCATCTCGCTCGTGCAACAGGAATTGATATGATATCAGTTTCAAAAAAGCAACTGTAGACCCGTGTTTCCAACCCATACACAATCAGTTATTCCCACTTCTTTGATCTAAAATAGTTCGACTGAGGGCTCACGCCGAAGTCGAAAATCTACAATGGTATGAGTTATTACGATCGCACTTATGAGTAAGGTGTGCAGTGCACACCCTACAAATGTGAGTTAGAGCGTAAGTATTGTTAATGTTTCTTAGGATTTTTCGGAAAAGGAATGCCCAAACTTTCGTGAAAAACAAGCTGAGTTTTATAAGTCAAGCGCCGGTTGACTTGTTTGATGATTTTTTCCAAAAGCGCATCGCCGGTTTTTACTATTAAAGGTTGAGACATCGATCGAATAAACTTGGGAAAGCAAACTCCCACAGCCAAATCCAGCTTCCACGTAGCACTGGTAATCGCAGGCGGCAGCTTAGCACGTTCCGAGCTCGGCCAATCGGCGGCAAACTCCTGAGACGGTATCTCCACTAGCTTCATTGCCGATCGAAAATCCACTTCATACCCAGGCGAGGTATAATCCGGAACCGGAATAGTTTTAATCAAATAGCAGCCTTCAGTGTCAGGCGGCAGCAACTCTAAACCAATTCTCGCTTCAACACGGTAGCCGAAAGCCCCAAAACGCCCGATTAATAAATCGTAGCCGTTTTCGCCGAGCGGCTGGGCCTTCATCGGCGAAGCGCACTGGCAAAACCAAGTCTTGTGGTTGTTCAAATGCTTCGCCACCGTCTCCGCATCGGCGTACATCTCCATGCTGTCTTCAAAATGCGTGTGAAACCAAATCGGCTCAACTTCCTCTCCTGCATCCGCGCTTCCACTTTCGGGCTGTCGGAAACTCGCATCTGGGTAGTAATTTTCGTCAGAAGCTTCAAAAGTTTGATATTCAGCGGAATCTTGCTTCATCCTATACTCTCCTGTAATACGCACCGATCGATCCGGTTGGGGATGTGTTAAGGGAGTTTCCTCCCTACAATTGAGAAATTGATAGTAACAAAACTTACCCTAGTTCAGCATAACTCGACTTATGAAAGCATTTGTAGCAGGAGCCACAGGTCAGACTGGCCGCCGCATCGTCGCAGAATTGGTCAAGCGAGGTATTCCCGTGCGCGCCTTAGTCCGAAATCTAGAGACAGCTAGACAAATTTTACCACCGGAGGCTGAGTTAGTGACTGGGGATGTATTAAATGCGACTTCCCTGGACGATGCCATCGGCGACAGTACGGTATTGCTGTGCGCGACAGGGGCGGCCCCTGGTTTTGACCCGACAGCGCCTTACAAGGTGGATTTTGAAGGTACTAAAAATTTGGTGGAGGCAGCTAAGGCTAAGGGAATTGAGCATTTTGTGCTTGTGACTTCTCTGTGCGTCTCTCAGTTTTTTCACCCGCTGAATTTGTTCTGGCTGATTCTGGTTTGGAAAAAGCAAGCCGAGGAGTATTTGCAAAAAAGTGGCTTGATTTATACCATTGTCCGTCCGGGCGGTCTCAAAAATGAGGATAATTCAGATGCGATCGTCATGACTGGTGCGGACAAAATGTTTGAGAGCAGCATTCCCCGCACCAAGGTAGCCCAAGTGTGCGTGGAGGCGCTGTTTCAGCCGACTTCTCGCAACAAGGTTGTGGAAATTGTGGCGAAGTCGGAGGCTCCGCAAAAAAGTTTTGAGGAGTTGTTTGCCAGTGTGATTTGATTGAATTAGCCTCGCTTGGGTTCGGTGCGTCAGACAAAAAACACTTTGATTTGGATCTGATATCAAATCCGTTAGCATCGGAATAGTAAATTCGAGTTCACTGTTGACTGTTGACGGTTGACTGTTCACTCTCAACAGTCAACCGTCAACATCATGTATGAGTGTAACCGGAAATGATATGAGATGTTGCACCATTGTCAAGAACAGGCAAGATGCCTGTTCCACAACAAAAAGTGCATTTTCTTGTGGGGTGGGCATCCTGCCCGCCCAAAAAAGGCTTATCGAGAATGGTGCAAGATGTGATTTGGGTCAAAGATTTGGGCTGACGCACCCTACAACAATTTTCCGATCGCCAAATCTGGCAAAATCTTAATAGTTTTACGATTCGCCGTTGAAATTTCTCTCTTCTAGCATGAAAACTCTCAAGTGGCCAGCTTGGTTCCCCTATCCGATTTCGTGGTTAAGGGCATTTGCTCTCGCTCTGAGTTTTAGTTTTGTCCTTCGCAGGGGCATTCCTTTTGTCAGCGACGATATCGGCTTTCTGACTCTACTGCTGGCGGCTTGGCTGATTCAGTTGCCTGTGTTTTTTGTTTTTCATTTGTTCGCCGTCAAAATCTTAAATCCCTTACTAATTATGCTGCCGGGGCGCTTTCGCGTTGCGCGCAAGTTCAAGCGCAGGCACACTGGTATTCGATCGCACTTGCGAGAAGGCTTGAATGCTGTTGTAGTGATTTTTTTTGCCTTTAATCTGTCGCTGTTGGTGCAACTTGCGATTTTTTATTGGCCAGCGCGATCGATCGATCCGGCTCAGTTACTAACAGGAATATCTACTCTGACAAATGTTGCCATAGCCGGTGAATTCGATTTCTGGTTGAGCAAATTGGCGGGAGTTTTATCGAGTTTAACGCTGTTAGCCGCGCCGCTATATCAATATGATTTTCGGGTGCGCCGGATGCGGGTGGCTCGAAAATGGGTTGAAATTTCGGAAATGGAAATGACTTGGCTAGAAGCTGAGAAATTGGGCCGTCGAAAAAGAGGTTTGCTGAGGCGATCAGAGATTCAAATCCTCGGATTTATACTTTTAATCGGCGCTGTGATTGGCAGCGGTGTTTTTTTGGTTGACAGTTTGCGGGGAAATCAGCAGTTGTCGCAGTCGGTAAGCGGGGTGGGAAAATTGCCGCCGCTGGCTATGAAAACCGGCGATCCTTACATTCGGGCACTGATGCGTACTATTTCTGCTAGCGAGTCGAATGTTTCTCGCCCTTATCACGTTGTTTACGGTGGCAAATATATATTAGATTTGAGCCGCCATCCTGACTGGTGCGTGAAGATTGTTAATGGCCCGAATCGAGGCAAGTGTACTACGGCAGCGGGCAGGTATCAATTTCTGACTACGACTTGGAAGGAGAAGGCTAAGCGCTATCAGGCGCGTAGTGCTAATTTTTTATTCTGGGAAGATTACAGTTTTAAACCAGAAGATCAGGATGCTGTGGTTTATGCTTGGTTGAGCGATCGCAAGTTTTGGAAAGCTGATATTTCTGAGATGTTGCGGCAGGAAAGATTAACTGAGGTATTGCGGATGCTTTCGGGAACTTGGACGAGTTTGGGATATGGAATTGAGAACAATTCTATGAGTTCTCGTTTGCCGAAAGTCTACCGGGAAATGCTGCGGGAAGAATTGGCAAATGCTGGTTCTTAGGGAGTTAAATGTTGGCTGTTGACGGTTGACTGTTGACGGTTGACTGTTGACGGTTGGCTGTTGGCTGATGACTACTTCAATTTTGGTAAAAATGCTGTCAAACATTTGTACAATTCTAATCCCGGCCCAGCTTGCAGCGGATAAAGCTTGTCGAAATTAATCGGCTTCCTGGTGCTAATTTCCACTGGGTTTGCTGTGCTGTTTTTGGGGAAATTTCGATCGCTACCGTGATGTTAATAATGTTGTTGTGCTGGGGGATTCCCCGGAAGCAGTAACTTTTGCCAGTGCGTTTGTCTGAATCGCTGCCGGTGATGTATCTGTCTTGTTTGCGAAATTGGATTTCTCTGAAAGGTCGATCGATCGCAAAGGAGTCTCGGTAGCGGTAGTCTCCGTCGGGCAAGCTTTCGACAGTCGGTCTGATTTGACTTATAACTGTTGCTGGACTAAGAGTTAGCATCATTGAGCCGCGTTCCTCTTGTGAAATCGGTGATTTTGCTGCCTGGTGGCTGAGTCGCTGTGGGCGATCGGCTGAAACAAACGCGCGCCGTGTAACAAATTAATAAAAGCTGTTAAGCAGTTTAAGTTGATCCCTAGCTATCGTGAATAATTATTTCATGGTTTCATCTCTGTTACCTATCTGAGTAATAATAGAAACATACAGCAAGCCGTGATAAATTTTACGGGCGCATATTTAGGGATTAATTGACGATACTGCGAGGATACTGCTATGTTTTCCGTGACCCGAGAAACAAAAAATTTAGGGCGGGTTGAAACCGGAGATTCCCAACGGCGAGGCTCTTTCACCTCTGCGTCTAAAAGTACCCGTATTCTCCGATCGCGAGTTTACAAAGATGAGGCTTTGGTGTCGGCCGCGCTAGCGGGACTGCCAGCTCTTTTGGCATCCCTCGAAAGCTTTCGCGAGGAGTAGAACCTGGCATTTTCTCTTGCTATATTTGGCACTTGGAGGTTGGTGATAGCGGCTGTCAACCAAGCAGGGGCTGTTTTGATTGCACCTAAAACCCTCCTCGATTTAAGTATAGTTTTGCTGTGCTGAAGTATTCCGGGACGCAGAAACCTGGTTGTTTATACAAAAACATTTTTACAGCCCTTTGTTATGGTATGAAAAATGGTATAAAAACCCGGTTTCTTGGTTTGTGTCCGTAAGTCTTGTGTTAACAAAATTTATTTGTGAGTGTCATCGGGTGCGATCGATGCCTCTTGGGAGGAACGGCTTAACATAGAGTCGTGCAGGTGTTCGTTGTGCTGCCTTTCTTGAGCCATTAATTCTCTGGCTTTTTCTTCAGCAATTCCCTCCCCATGTGTTTCTAGCTCGTGGGAGGAACGGTTGAGCATAGATTCGTGCAAGTGTTCGCTATGCTGCCTTTCTCGTGCAATTAGTTGTCTAGCTTTTTCTTCGGCGTTCATGAGTAATTTCTCCAATTGCTTGTTAGAACCGATTCTTATATTAAGATGCCACAATTTGAGGGTAAATGTAGCAAGATTAACAGAATATTTAACAAAAATTTGTATTGTATGATCAAAATTTGAGTCTGCTGGCGGTGGTATAGAGATCGGTGGTTGCCGAGCTAATTATTGCCAGACGCCGGAAAAGATATTCTTGACTGCGATCGCAATTCGATTTAAGTCTTCCTTCAGCAGCGGTGGCCAAGAAACTCCTCTGCGGAGTCCAGCTTCAAATTGCTGCAAACCTTCTACTGACAGTAAATGTAGTGCCGAGATTAATTGTCGATCGAGCATTGGAGATTCTTGCAGCCCTTCAAACAATATTTTTAAAGCTAATAAAATCGATGTCACCTGTCCGGGTACGGGCGGTTGACCTTGTTTGAGACGCATCAGGAAGGCGTCGGGATTTTTCTTGGTTTCCAGGGCGGTTCCTTGGTCGATCAGAAAACTGCGGGCTGTTTTGTAATCCATTTGACGTGCGATCGATCTCCTGCAATTAATTAGCTGGCATTATATCACTTTTTGTCGCCCTCAATTTGGTAATATATTTCCATACAGCCTACACTACAGCTACTCGTGAGGTGCGCCCATAAGCACGCTACAGCTACTGATAGAGGCGTAGCATTCATCCCACAGTCGCCTTGAGCGAAGTGAAACGGACAGGGAAAAATAAAACAATGGCAAAACACCAAGGAAATAGCAGAAAATCCAAGATTGATCGCTACTTGTGGCTGCTTTTTTTGTGTCTGAGCTTTCTGTTAGTTCCGCTCATCAAAAAAATAGCTGCCGATACGCCATTCCCCCCACCCGCTCCTATTGCAAATAATGCTAGTTTTGGAGCGAGGATTCAAAGGACGATGGGGCTACTTGCAGCTAGCACTCCAACAGACCGCCGCCAAGTGCGTATCCTATTCTACGGTCAATCCATCACTCAGCAAGATTGGTGGAAAGATGTAGTGAATGATTTGAGACAGCGATTTCCCAATGCAGATTTGATTGTGGAAAATCGGGCGCTCGGAGGATTTGCCGCCCCGATTTTAATCCGTCCCAGCGAACACGATTTGTATCCTTTTTATCCAGACTTACTAATTTTTCACGTCTACGGAGGCGATGAAGATTACGAAGCCATAATTGCCAATGTCCGCAGCCGCACTGCTAGCGAAATACTCTTGCATTCAGACCACATCGACTGGATGCCGACAGGCAACAGCGACGATCCCAATTCAGTCAGCAGATACGAATGGCACAACACTCATTCTACTAAATGGCTGCCTGAGTTGGCAGATAAATACGGCTGCGAAATAGCCGAAATTCGTGAACCTTGGCTGCGGTATTTGAAAGATAATCGCTTGCAGCCCAAACAGCTATTGAGTGACAACATTCACCTCAACGATTGGGGAAATTTTCTCCTAGCTGCTCTCATAAAACCGCACCTGCGATACAGGCAAAATTCTCCTCAACCGCCGCAGGATTTAGTGAAAACCTATACAGTTGGCAGGGATGTTAAGTGGCAAGATGGCAAGTGGGTTTTAGAATTTGAAGGAAATAGAATAGATGCGATCGCCGATAAAACCTTCAACGGCGGCGCGATTTCTGCTAAAATTGCGATCGACGGCAAAAAACCCTCAGAATTTCCTGAACTTTACAGCATCACCAGACCTAGCGCTAGTCCTGGCGTTCCTTGGCCGGCCATCATCCAAGTATCCAGCCAAAAACCGCTAATCGTCGAAGATTGGAAAGCCGTAATTACTGAGATTAACAGCGACGCCAGCAAGTTTAAATTTGACGTTGTAGGTTCTAAAACAGGTTACGACGGCAGCGGTACAAACGACGAAATGTTTGTCTCAAACTCGGGCCTCGTCGTGATTGAACCGATAAACTGGTGGCTAAAAAATTCTTATGAATACTCTAAAAAACCGATACCTAAAGGCTTTGAGATTTCCTGGCAGGTGCGACCAATGTTTGTTGATTCATACGTTCCGCCACAAATTGCAGATTCAAGCCGCGAGTATTCTACAACATTGGCTCAGAATTTGAGCAACTCCAAACACACCCTCGAAATCGTCCCCGAAACAGATGGGAAATTTCCTATTGAGGCAATTCGAGTGTATCGCCCTCCTTTCTCCAATCTACCATCTAAAGTTGAGAGTTTTAAACCGCAGATATCAGCGGATGAACACGGATGAACGCCAATACGGTTTACTTAGGGCTTTTTGACGAATTTCTTAAGTCAACCATATTGCGGTAGGGGCGGCTTGGGCTCAGAATTTATGAAATAATCGACTGTATCAAGGCAAAACCCGCCCTCTTAAGTAAACCGTATTGGGATGAACGCTGATGCTATTTGATCAGCGTTTAGTTGCGTTCATCTGCGGTTTAAAAAATCTTCATGTTGATTTATTTTATAGCAATCGCCTTACCGGCGCAGGGCGTTGATGATTGTTCAAACCCTTAATATTTAAGCATCTTAACTCCTGACTCCTGCTACAATCGCCAAGATTATCAACTTTTCAGCATCCTCAACTCATGAAATATCAACAATGATAAAAAGAAATCCGCCACAAAAATCAACACCCACGAAGTCACAACCGCCGCCGTTGCAGCTTGACCAACTCCTTTCCCTCCGCCCACCGTCGTCAATCCCCAACCGCAACCGACAAGGGCAATTATCAACCCAAAAATAAAACTTTTAATCACCACAGTTACTAAATCCCCAGGCCCCAAAAAAGTCCGCACCGATTCCAAAAATACCGACGGTTCCAAATTATAAAAATAAACCGCTACAAATAGCCCGCCCAAAATCCCCACCGCTACCGAAAAAATTGTTAAAATCGGCAGCATGATGCAGCAAGCTATCACCCTCGGCACTACTAAATAATCAACCGGATTTGTTCTTAACATATACAGGGCGTCTATTTGTTCCGTCACCTGCATTTCTCCTATCTCCGCCGCAAAGGCCGAACCTACCTGTCCCGCCACCACGCCCGCCGTTAAAAGTGGTGCTAATTCGCCACAAAATGCCACAGCAAACGCACCTCCCATCGCCCCAACCGCCCCAAAGCGAACCAATTCTCTGGCCGATTGAAAGGTAAAAATCATGCCACCAAAAAAGGCTATTAGTAGCACGGATCGGAAAGAATCCAGACCTACTGTTACTAAATGTTCCATGATTTTGCGGCGGTCAATTCTGCCTTGGATTATGCGTAGCAGCACTTGCCCACCCAGGAACAATGTCACGAAAAACCGCTGAAACCACCTGTTATTGAAGGTTTCATCTAAATGTCGATCGTGCTTTTCTTGGTATTTTTTAACCAATGACTGAGGGCTCGCGATTAATTGCAAACAGGGCGTAGCACTGCCACATAGAGATTTTCGGCAATCCTACAGCAATTATTGCACGATTTGTCAACATATATTTTCAGTCTGCCTGCCCTGCGGTTGGTGTGCTATACCATTTTAGACTTTAGATTGGCACTGATTGATTCTGTGGTAATCATCACTCATTTCCCAACCTAAAATCTCAAATCTCAAACCCTAGGACTACTCCGCAAGTAACAAGTCGATAAACTTATCCAACTGTTCATTATTCTTGTCGGCTTGATCCTTGCCAATTCTCAGCAGGTCTGATATTTTCTCTTCCGAGGCATCATCAATCTGCAGCGGTTGTTCGTGGCTCAAATCAGGAGTAATTCTCAAATATTGATTCGGTCTTTCAATCGCATCATAAATTTGAATTAGTTGATAATTTACAGTTTCAGCAACTCCCGTCATCATGATATTGATCAAAGGCTCAACCCACTCAACTTGACCCCAGTTTTTTACTTTTTCGTAGGGAAAATTTTTCTGAGCTTCTCCGGTTCCCAGTGATAAAATTACCATATCTTTTGCTGTCGGGCCTCGGTCTGGGCCATTGTCAGGAATTCGGAATTTATTTCTAACTTCTGCATAGGCACAAAGTGCCGGATTGTTTGCGAATACTCCCCCGTCAATTAAAGCATAGCATTCGTTGCTAAAAGAGTAGAGTTTAGAAACCTCAAAATAAGAGGGAGCTGCCGATGTTGCTCTGGCGATATCTCTAATAAAATAGTCTTCTGCTGGACATTTTTTACCATCTATTTGATCGAAGAAGTGAGCTTTTCTCCTTTCGATGTCGTAACTGGAAATTAAACAAGGTTTTAGCAGTTCGCTGAGTTTGCAATCTCTAAAATGTTCCCAAAATAATTTTTCTAAGGGATCGCTGGGATATTTCTCATCTCTCAAACCATCTAGAGATCTGACTTTTTGCCAAAATGAAGTCTGAAAAACGTCGCGGCCGCTCTTAATCGAAAAATTAACAGCGTCTTGGGCCGCCCACCGAGGCCTGCTGGGATTTTCGGCATCTGGATACAAATAGATGCAAGTTAAAATTCCTCCCGCACTCGTGCCAGCGATTAAATCAAAATAGTCAGCTATTCTCGCATCTGGGTTGCCACTTTTTTGTTGCAGCTTTGACTCAACGTTAACTAAAATTTGCGCGGGGATAATCCCTCTAATTCCGCCTCCATCTATGGATAAAATTCTGGTATATTTAGCCATAACTGTTGCTTCTTCTGAATATTTACTCGTTTCCTACAGTCCGGGATACAAAAATTGGTTTGAGAGGCTAATCCTAGGGGTAATAGCGGTAAGGTGCTTAAGGTTCACGCTACATAATTCCGAATTCATGCACCACTCAATCTCAAATCCCAAATCTTCAATCTAAATTTAATTGGCGGGCTGCGATCGTATAGCGAAAAATGTATTCTACAATTTCTACGTAATTGTAGGCGGCGGCTGGCGAGTCTGCCCAGACTGTGATGCCGTGATCGCGAATTAACAAAGCGGGCACAGAGGGCGCACAAATGGCAAAGAATTCGCAAATTTCCTTGGCTATCTTAGGGACTTCTAAATAATTTGTAAAGAGGGGTATCGACACTTGCGGGTTTTCCTCCCACACCCCCAAACCTTTCACCATTTCGATCGCAGGCAAAGGCACTGCATCTCCTGCTGTTAGCCGAGAAACTAGATTTGCCTCTATCGAGTGGACGTGATAGCAAGCTTTAGCATTTGGAAAACAATTGTAAACGGCTAAATGAATGCTGGTTTCGGCTGAAGGGCGGCTGTCGGCAACAGGTTGCTCGACAATTGCGCCGTCTGAGTTCATTCTGATAAAATCTTCTTTAGTT
This sequence comes from Microcoleus sp. N9_A2, assembly GCF_036701775.1. Classification (NCBI taxonomy): domain Bacteria; kingdom Bacillati; phylum Cyanobacteriota; class Cyanophyceae; order Oscillatoriales; family Microcoleaceae; genus Microcoleus; species Microcoleus sp. N9_A2. The sequence continues at coordinate 121,068 of NZ_JAUBRH010000005.1, forward strand.
AACTGCCCTTTGGCGCGGCCACTAGCAGTAATCCAAAAACTGCCATCTGGTAAGCGGGCTGAAAGATTGCCAGCAGTCCCAACCATCCAACCGCGATCGTAAAAATGTTTGGCTGCTGCAATTAAATCCGATCTCAAATCGCCACTCATTTTTTATAAATCCTCAGTTTTTTATCTACTTTTTAGGTTAATAGTGACATTTTGCACCATTCTCAAGAACAGGCAAGATGCCTGTTCCACAAAGAGTAAATTTTCTTGCGTGGTGGGCATCCTGTCCACTCGTGAAAGGCTTATTGACAATGGTGCAAGATGTGAGTTAATAGGAATTGCCCAGGCTTATCTAAACGTAGGGTGGGCAGTGCACACTTTACCAATACACACATAGCTTTTCTTGAGAAAGGCTATAGTTTCAATTCCATTTCTGGGACAAACTTTCCAACACATCAAAAAAATTATCCCATTTAGTATAAGGCTTTTGCTGTTCGTCTAGATACTCGGCAAGCCGATCGCGCGCAAACACAGACGAAGCCTGCAAAGCCATATTAAAATCCGTCAGCGAATCTCCAATTGCCACCTGTTCCTCGGCAGGGTGCTGGCCCATCACCCGCACCTTAGACACCAATTCCTCATCTCCTTCCAACTCAGAATTGACTTGCAACCGAGGGCCACTAGCGTCCACATCCACAGCGTAAATAGCGATCGCCCGGTGTACAAAATCGCCCATTACCGTCTCTACCATAATCCGAAGACCGCCGGACACGATCGCAAAATCTACCTTTTTCTCGTCCAAAAAATCCAGCAATTCCACCAATCCCGGCCGCATCAGCTTTCCCCTAGAAAAATCTACAATTTCCCCGTAACATTCCGAGGGAATAGACTCTAGTAACTGCCGCACTCCCGATCGCAAACTCAGCCTTCTAGCGTATATTTCAGGCATCAGTTGAGACGACAGTTCCGGCGCGAAATGCTTGAGCATTGCCACAAAAGTTTCTTCAACAGTTATCGTGCCGTCAAAGTCGCAGAATACCACCCGTTGCTGATTGTTCGGGATTGAAGATTTTTGCTTGTCATCGGTCATTGTCAGTCGCACCTTTCGAGAACGGGAAAAGTTTACACAATTCATCGTACACTGTCGAGCGATCGAGCGCGACTGCCCAAAACTAATAGTGACCTGCTGTTTGTTAGCAATTTCCCGCAGGATTTTATGCAGATTCTTCCAGGGAATCTTCATCATCCAGGGAATCTTCCAGGGAATCTTCGAGAGAATCTTCATCTTCCAAGGAATCTTCCAAGGAATCTTCTACCTCCTGCTTGTGGTTTTTTGTCTTTTGGGGGTTAGACTTAGCGGGCAAACAGATTAAATTATCATCCTCAGTATTAATCAAACCTTTCGATCGCAACTTACCCATCAGTCGCGTCACCGTCACCCGCGTTGAGCCGATCGCGCTGCCAATTTGAGCGTGAGTCAAAGCCCAAGGCAGCCGGTAGCCTCGAACCACATCCGGTTCGCCGTCACCTACGTAAGGTTCCCCGAACTCCTCGATCAACAAAGTGAGAAATCCCAGCAATCGGTCGATCGTCCGGCGCTGTCCCAAAGTGCTCAGCCAGAGAAGTTTCCGCTGGTGCTGGTAGCGAAACGCATCCAAAATTTCCCTGCGAAAGTGAGGCCAATTATCCAAGTCGTGCCAGTACATCCACACTACGTGAGTTTGATCGGCATGAGCGTAAGCTTGGAGAGTAAACGGAGACTGAGCAACCAGTTCAAAAGGCTGACCGGCGCCGACGAAGCCCAAAAAAGCTTCTTCTGTAGTTTTGTCAGCTGATTTTGATTTCGCCGCTGCAGCGCTAACTTGAGCACTGCCTACGAGCCGCACAGAACCTTTCTGGACTAAATACAGCAGTCCGGGTCTTGCGGGAATCCGCTCATCTTTGCTAAAAGTCCGGCAGCGGTAGTGTTCCTGGGCCCAGTCGATAATTCGCTGCCAAGTGATAAAAGGTCGATCGATAGTCTCTAGATGTGTGGAAGTTGATTGCATAAGTGAGGCTCTGGGATACATTTAATAGTGAGAAAAACAGCTTCTGCCAGCAGTGCGATACAAAGTGAGACAACCAACCCCCGATCAAGCTTGCACGCTTCTTAACTATGCTGACTTTTCTGTGTTTTACCGAAAGATTTAATGTAGCAAAAAATACATCAAAATGGTAGAGTTCAGCAAAAAATTTGTCGTAAATTATTGTATAGTTAGCAAACAAATCGCTAGAAAGCACATTAATTCGATGTAGCCCCGCCCAGGGGAGCTGATCGACTATCTCTGACATCAGCAGTTTAACGTACAAGAATAGTGCAAGCGGTAACAGTCGATCATTGCTCTTACCGTAGGATCAGCCGATATGGATACAGCAAATATCTCACAGTGCCCGGAAGTTACAGTGAAGTGTTTCTTGCTTTCAAGGTTCCAAAGCGCGATCGCCCAGCAGGGAACACTGGCCCACATTCCGTTAAATCTCATAGGTGGCACCATTCTCAAGAACAGGCATCTTGCCTGTTCCACAACGAGTGAATTTGATTGTGGGGTGGGCATCCTGCCCGCCCATAACCAGCTTATTGAGAATGGTGCAATATTTCCGTTAAATCGGAGTAAAGATAGCGCGCGGGTGCTGTACCTGTCTGCGATCGCCCTGAAATTGGCTAAAAGTTGGCAGCAGACACCGCAGGCGATCGCCACACAGTTGGCCGAAACTCTCCAACCGTTGTGTTACCCAGATTTCGCCGTTAAAGTCGCACGGGATGGAATGATTGAACTAGAGTTGACGGATGCCGGTTTAGCCGTCTGGTTGCAGCGTTTAGCTCAAATTCCCCTCCCAGTTCCAGAATATCGGATCTTATCTCCTGTTGTGTGTGCCGATCGACTGTTTCCGATTCAGTACAGCCACGCGCGCTGTTGTTCCCTGTTGCGAATGGCCGATCGCGATCGCATAATTGCGATCGCGCAGCCGGATGTCGCTACAGCACCGCAAATTTGGTCGCTGGCGGCGCCAAACCCTATCCCTTGGATTGACGAGGGCGATCGACTGCGGTTAGTGCATCCAGCAGAACGCCGTTTAATATCCCAACTGTTAACAGTGCTAGACAATTTATATCCTACTTTTGACTCGACAAACCGCGAACAACCTGTCAATTATTTCAAATTAGCCAATAGTTTGAGCGAAGCATTTCAGATTTTTTACAGCCAGTGCCGAATTTGGGGAGAAGTTAAAATAGAACAGCCAAAACTCGCCCAAGCTCGATTAGGTTTAATATTAGCAACTCAATCTTTGCTGCGATTTATCCTAGAAAATTTGTTTAACGCTATTGCTCCTTTAGAACTTTGAATGAGTCAGTCTAAAAAAGTAATAACGAACATAAAATAAAGTATTTTACTGTATTTTGGCGCTGGTTTCGGACAAGTTTAGTTTTTGAAATTGCCGTGATAAATGAGTTATTTTTGCTAGCTTAAACGAATTCCCAACAAATCGCGAGAACCCGTTACTCTTGGGCAGAGAAATAGCAGCAGCGCGATGCACTTTAAAATAGTGTGAATTTTCCGCCAGCGGTGCGATCGAGCATGATAAATTTCCGCTGCAATTGCCTAGGAAAAAACCATCAAAAACCTTCCATCGATGCCGTAATAAAAATGAGAAACCAGCGATTTATCATCCCTGCCAAAAATCCTGTCTTTAAATCCCAATATAATTCCTGCATCTAGTTTAAAGCGTTGCAGACGAGAGTTGCTCTTGTTCAATTTTTGCGATCGGCAGCGTTACTGTAAATGTACTGCCGACGCCTTCTTCACTGGTCAAAGTAATTTCGCCACGGTGCAAGTCCACGCATTTTTTAACGATGCTTAGCCCCAGTCCAGTACCGGGAATTCGACCGACATTTTTAGCCCGGTAAAATGACTCAAACAGCCGTTCTTGGTCTGCCAAAGGTATGCCAATTCCGGAATCAGTTACCGAAAAAACCACCTCATTTTCCGTAACTTTTAATTCAAAAACTACTTGAGTATGGGGGGGAGAATACTTGATAGCATTTGACAGCAAATTGCTAAGAATGCCCCGCAGCAAGCTCACCTCCAAACACGCGATCGCCGATTGACAGTGATTCACAAAAATCAACTTCACCGCATCAGTTTGACGCTTCAAATTCAGGCTGCTTTGAAATTCTGCTACCAACTCATTACAAAACTTTGCCAAGTCTAGCGGTAGCAAACGAAGCGCAATTTTTCCCGACTCCGAGCGGCCCAGCAGCAGAACGTCATCTAATAACAGATCGATACTTTTTGCTGCGACTTGAGTTTTGTCAAGCAGTTCTTGTGTTCTATCATCAGATAATTTCGATTTGTATCTGGCAAGAACTTGCGTAGTGCCGATGATGAAGTTTAAAGGATTGCGAACGTCGTGGGCAATCATGTACAGCAAAGAAGTTTTTATCTCGTTGAGTTCTTTAGCTGTTTGCAGGGTGCGATCGAGTTGGTCGTGAGACAATTTGAGGGTTAAAGACAACTGGCGCGATCGCAGCAAAATCTCCACCCGCGCTTGCAATTCTATCTTCTCGATCGGAGCAATAATTAAATCGTCAATAGTTTGCCAAATAAATCGCGTTGCCATCCCCACATCCGAGCGGGATGTAATCAACAGAAAAGGCAAGCATACCGGGCCTTCTGCCTGTTTTTTGGCGGCGATCCATTGCCCGTGCCGTTTCAGGGCAAGACCGTCAATTATCCCCAGATCGAAAGATTGATTTAATGGTAACATTTCATCAATATTTTCTGTGGAGTTGGGCAGCAATACCTCATAATAAACTGCCAGCCATTCTAATAACAGGCGGCGATTTTCTCTCTGTTCGACAAGCAATAAAATTTGACTCACGCAGGTTCTCCTAGCAAGCTGTGAACAATGGACAGCAAATCTCTAACGATCAAAGGTTTTACCAACATACTCCGAGCACCGCGGGAGAAGCTTTCGTGCTGAATGGCAGCGCTTTGTTTGGGCGAAAGTATCAGAAAAGGGATTTGGTGATTTCGCAGTTGTTCGCAGCAGTCCCAAATCCGGCGGTCGAAACCAGAAATATCTACTAAAGCCATCCCGATCCTAGCAGGCTGACTGATAGCTTGTGCAACCTCTTCAAAGCTATCAGCCGCGATCGTCTGGTATCCTTCTTTATTAAGAAATTGTGCTAGGAGTTCCAAATTTCGGTGATTCCGGTCTACCGCTAAAATTATTGAGTTTTCAGTCATCTATCGGCGTCCTCTGAATAGGGCTTATACTATTTTAGATTTTAGAATTTAGAATTTAGAATAGGCAATGACTGATTATCTATGGGTTTGGATCTGGCCTACAGTTGTATTCTTTGTTTCAACTGGTATTAGCTTACTTTTCGGCGAGCTCTTAAAAGTTGCGACCTCAGAAACCCGGTTTCTTCCTAGATTTCTCGTCAATAAACGCAAATTTTTCGTAGAAACCGGGTTTCTAGCCCCCGTGCGTCCAAGACTGTAAAAGTCGGAAAATACACAATTTTACCAAGATATTTAACTTTTCCAGGACTTATGCTGCTGGTGCGGTGCGTGCACTACTGCTATTGCTGAGGTGCGCGCGCCGCACCCTACTAATTAGATCGACAACTGCTTTCATTAGCTGCACTCCGCCAAAAATAGCACTGATAACCTTGATTCAATCTTCCTCCGCTTCCCCCTCAATCCACGTCGGCGCCGAGCTCAAAATGCCGCGCAGCCCCCGTATCGGTTTGCTGACTTTGATGCCGTAGCGAGTAATATCGAGTTCTCGCAGAGTTCTCTCGAAATTGCTGACTCGTTTTTTAATTACGCCGATCGCCTTGCGGATTTCCGTTCTATTATGCAGTTGGCGTTCCAGATAGCGGATAAACACAAGATTATCCGCCAAATAGCTAATCCCGATCTCGGTCAGGCGAAAATCTCCACTAATCGCTTCTACCTCATTAATCAAGATAACAGTGACTCCCATATTCTTGAGATACTTGCACAAAGCGTGCAAATTGTTCACCAAATCTTGCCCCCGCATCGAAATCTGATAGCCAGAAATACTGTCAATCATCACAATCCGCGTCTTTTCCTGCTCCACCTCTCGGCGTACCATACTCGCAAACTGATCCGGCGAGTACAGCAAAGGTTCCACAGGTATCACCGAAAGACTTCCCTGCGCCATCATCGCCCCAACCGGGATGTTGACAGATTCGCAGCGGCCGAGCAGAGTAGAAATTGACTCCTCAAAAATGTAAACTACCGATCGCTCCCCCCTTCCCGCCGCCTCCTTCATAAACTGCATCCCCACCGTCGTTTTACCCACGCCGCTAGGCCCAGTAATCACCGTCACAGTCCCCCGTTCCAGTCCCCCGTGCAGCAGTTCATCCATTTCTGGAACCCCAGCAGAAATCGGTTCAGCCACAAAATCCTGCTGGTAGTTGTCCGGAAGCAGTCGCGGAAATACCTCCATACCAGCCTGAGTCAGGCGCAGCGAATGGCGGCCGTCGCGGAAGTTAGAACCGCGCAGCTTAGTGACAGACAGAGTGCGCCCTTCAGGCCGCAATTCTAAATAAATCACGCCGTCGCTGATGAATTGCAAATCGTCATCGGGAGCACTTGATGTCCCTTCCGAGGTAAACACCACCGTCGCCCCCCCTTCCACCAAAAACCGCAGAAAAGACAAAACTTGCTTGCGAAACTGAAACTCATCCGCAGCCAAGTAGCGAAATTGAGTGATTGCATCCAAAAACACCCGTTGTGGCTTGACAGCCTTAACTCGCTCGATAATCTTTTGTGTAGTCGGTTCTCGCTCAACCTCCGACGGCGAGAAAATGTCGTAGGTTTGAACTTCGGTAAAGAATTCTGAGGAAGGGCTCAAATCTAGGAACGCCATCGCTTCCATGTCAAAACCGAGACTTTCGGCATTGGCGCGCAATTGCGCTTCCGGTTCTCCTAAAGTAATAAACAGGGGCGTTTCTCCCAGAGCAATACCCGCAGCCAAAAAGTGAAAGCCCAGAGTAGTTTTGCCAGTACCCGGGCCGCCGCGTACCAGATAAGAGCGTTGAGGAATCAGGCCGCCATCAATCACTTCGTTGAGACCGGTAATTCCCAGAGAAATTCGGTTTTGAGACATTTGTTTCTTCATGTTTTGAATATCGGGCCCGTATTAATATTTAATGGTTTTAGGCAGTGTTTTGATATTTTTTTTACCGGGCGTCTGATAACCTTCATGAAATCTTTTTCTACCGAAAATTACGTAAGCACACAAGAATTAGAAAGTATTGTCGGGACTGCTGGCATCTGTCGCTGGCAAGATACAGAGCCATTTTGGCAAGAACGGGTAGAAAAAGCAGTTGCCCCGGGCACGAAAATAGACTGCACCGTTTACCCCCATACTCAGGAAGAACTCGCGGCGGTGATTGCTTGGGCTGAGCAAAATCGCTGTGTAGTCTTGCCTTGTGGTAGCGGCAGCAAACTCGATTGGGGCGGTTTAGTCAAGGGAGTCAAAATTGCCGTGAGTACGACGCGCCTAAATCGGCTGGTAGAACACGCTGTGGGCGATTTGACGGTGACTGCGGAAGCGGGCATGAAGTTTGCGGATTTGCAGGAAATTTTAGGTAAAGTAGGTCAATTTTTGCCGATCGATCCAGCATATCCCCAACAGGCAACTTTGGGCGGAATTATCGCTACTGCTGATGCGGGTTCTTTGCGGCATCGCTATCGCGGGGTTCGCGATTTGCTGCTGGGAATGACCTTTGTGCGATCGGACGGTAAAATTGCTAAAGCCGGAGGTCGAGTTGTAAAAAATGTCGCCGGCTACGACTTGATGAAACTGTTTACCGGTGCTTACGGCACATTAGGCATCATTTCTCAAGTAACTTTCCGAGTTTATCCGCTGCCCGAATCATCGGGAACTGTCATACTGACAGGAGAAACTAATGCTTTAGCTGAAGCCACTCAAATCTTATTATCTTCTGCCCTGACACCTACGGCAGTTGATTTGCTGTCACCGCAGTTAGTCGTCAAATTAGGCTTAGGAAAGGGTACGGGATTAATCGTCAGATTTCAAAGCATCGCCGAAAGCGTTAAACAACAATCAGCCCGCTTGCTGGAAGTTGGCGAAAAGTTGGGTTTGCAAGGCACTACCTGCTGCGAAAATGATGAGCTTCAGTTATGGCAAAGATTACCAGAAACAATGTGGAATTCTGGCACCAAGTCGGCAATTATTTGCAAAATAGGCATCAGACCATCGGAAGCTGTAACGGCAATTAACGAATTGCCGGTACAGGACGCTTTGATTCATGCAGGAAGCGGTTTGGGGGTTTTGCGGTTTGAGAATGCGACGGCCCAAACGCTGTTGCAGGTACGCAGAGGGTGCGAAGCGAAAGGCGGTTTTCTGACGGTTTTGGTAGCGCCTGCTGACATCAAGCAAGAGTTAGATATTTGGGGCTATACTGGAAGTGCGATCGATTTAATGCGCCGGATTAAACAGCAGTTTGACCCGGAAAATCTTTTGAGTCCCCATCGTTTTATAAGCGGTATTTAGTTTAAAGTTTGTAGTCAGGAATTCAGTATCATTGGTGCCAGCTTAACGTCTTATTTAGTACCAAGATAGTGTTTGACGATTAGGCTATCGATCCCCCCTAGCCCCCCTTAAGAAGGGGGGAACCGGAAATGCTCTTGCCTCCCCCTTCTTAAGGGGGATTGAGGGGGATCTAGACTCAGCTAAAAGCGAGTTCAATCGAGAGTTTTATGCGATTGTTGACACCAATACTTCAGTCCTTCTTAAATTCCCGAAGAAGGACTAAAGTCCTCACTACGAACCTTAAGAATTAGGTAAAATATGCAAACTTCAGAAAAATCTCAAATTCCCAGTGACGATTTAAAACCCGCTAAAGACAGCAATTTCCTAGCACAAAATCCGCACTTAGAAACCCTCGAACTCCCAGGTTTCGATGCCAAGAACCCGCCAGAACCGAAATTAATCGATACTTGCGTACACTGCGGCTTTTGTTTGTCAACTTGTCCGAGTTATCGCGTACTTGGCAAAGAAATGGATTCGCCCAGAGGCCGCATTTATTTAATGGATGCAATTAACGAAGGCGACGCACCTTTAAACGAAGCAACTTCGCAGCATTTCGATACTTGTTTGGGCTGTTTAGCCTGCGTGACAACTTGCCCTTCTGGTGTGCAATATGACAAATTAATTTCCGCAACTCGCCACCAAGTTACCCGAAATCAAAAACGCACTTTTTCCGACAATGTAATTCGGACTCTGATTTTTAATCTATTCCCTTATCCTCACAGATTGCGGCCTTTGCTTGTACCGCTGTTTATTTATCAAAAATTAGGACTGCCAAAACTTGTCCGCCAAACAGGTTTGCTGAAAAAAGTATTTCCCCGCTTGGCGGCGATGGAATCAATTTTGCCGAAGGTAACAGTTGATTCTTTCCGGGATAATTTACCAGAAGTTATTCCCGCACAAGGGGAGAAACGCTATCGAGTCGGCGTGATTTTAGGTTGCGTGCAGAGGTTGTTGTTCTCGCCGGTTAATGAGGCTACGGTGCGTGTTTTGACGGCTAACGGCTGCGAGGTTGTGATTCCCAAAAGTCAAGGATGCTGCGCTGCTTTGCCGGAACATCAAGGACAAGCCCAGCAGGCGCAATCTTTGGCGAGACAAATGATTGACAGCTTTGAAAATACTAATGTTGATTTTGTAATTATCAACGCTGCTGGCTGCGGCCACACTTTGAAAGAATACGGTCACATTTTAGCTGATGACCCGGAATATCGGGAGAAAGCTGAGAATTTTGCTGCGAATGTGAAGGATGTGCAGGAGTTTTTGGCAAGTGCGGGAATTACGGCGAAACTCAATCCTTTGATTGATGGAGATTTGACAATTGTTTATCAGGATGCTTGTCATTTGTTGCACGGGCAAAAGATTAGTTTGCAGCCGCGTCAGTTGTTGCAACAAATCCCTGGTGTGAAGTTAAAAGAGCCTTTGGATGCTGCTTTGTGCTGCGGGAGTGCGGGGGTTTACAATATGCTTCAGCCGGAAATTGCTGATGAATTGGGAGTGCAGAAGGTGGAGAATTTGCTGAATACGGGGGCTGAGTTGATTGCTTCTTCTAATCCAGGTTGTTCTTTGCAAATTAAGAAGCATTTGGAGTTGCAGGGAAAGAAAGTTACTTTAATGCACCCTATTGAGCTTTTGGATTATTCTATACGTGGGGTGAGGTTGCAGAGGAAGTAGTTTTGTAGGGCGGGCCGTGTCTGCCCTATTTTCGCTGCTGAGTGAGATTTTTTTTCAAGGAACAGCAGGAATTCACAGGCGGGACGCCTGTTCCACAAAGGAGTCTGGGGTGAAAAGTTGCAAATTTATCGCCCTGACGGCGAACCGTTTGCAAGTTATGAGGAGGTTTCTCGCAGCTTGGAACAAGCCCAACTGCGGGCTGCTTTATTGGCAGAAAGACTGCGAACGATGGGAATTGACCCGGAACAATTGTAAACTAGATTGGGAAAAGACCGATCGCACTTTTAAATTTTAGCAAAAGTGCGATCGGCATAATAACTAATGAGTCATGACTAATAACTAATGACTAATGACTATTTCCCCTCTTCTAACCTCAAAAAATGCACCTGTCCCGAAGCTTCCGCCGCCACAATTGTCACCCCATCAGGTGCAATAGCGCAAGCTTTCAAAGCACTATCTCCCCTGAAACTAGCAATTACTTCTCGACTTAACAAATCCCAAACTTTGAGAGTATTATCGTCCGAAACAGAAATTGCCTTTGTTCCCATAGTCGCCACAGATGTTACCGCATCAGCATGACCTGCCAAAGTAAAAACTTCTTTTCTACTTGACAAATCCCAAACTTTCAAATTGTGTTCCCGCCCTCCTGAAATCGCCCATTTGCCATCCGCCGTAACTGCCACAGCATTCACAAAACTTTCATGACCTTTGAGAGTGAAAAGTAGATTTTTGACGGCTAAATTCCATAAATTTGCCAAAATATTCTTTTGTTTCCCCAAACTCCAAACTTTCAGAGTTTGGTCGCCGGAAGCCGAAATAACCCGCTTGCTGTCGGGAGTAACTGCCACAGCTTTTATCCCGTCCTCATGACCTGAAAAAGTAAAAAGTTCTTCTCCTGTTTCTAGATTCCAAACTTTAATAGTTTTGTCTCCCGAACCGGAAATCGCCATCGTTCCGTCTGCCGTCACTGCCACAGAATTTACCCAGTCTGTATGACCAGTGAAAGTAAAGATTTCTTTTCCGGTTTCTAGATTCCAAACTTTCACAGTTTTGTCGCCGGAACCCGAAACTACTCGCTTGCTATCCGGTGTTATTGCAATTGCTTTTACCCAATCTTGATGTCCCGAAATAGTAAAAATTTCCTGTCCGTTTTTGAGATTCCAGACTTTAATGCTGTTGTCTCCAGAACCGGAAATCGCTTTCGTACCGTCTGCCGTCACTGCTACAGCATTTACGCAGTCATCGTGACCTGCAAATGATAAATTTTCTTTGCCTCTTTCTAAGTGCCAAACTTTGAGAGTTTTGTCAGAGGAACCAGAAACTATCCGCTGGCCGTCGGGGGTAACAGCCACAGCATTCACTGGGGCGATGTGATTGGTAAAAGTGAAAAGTTCTTCTTTTGTTTCCAGATTCCAAACTTTCAGCGTTTTGTCGCCGGAAGCCGAAATTACCCGTTTGCCGTCGGGACTGACTGCCACAGCTTGAACGAAACTGCTGTGTTTTCCTAAAGTGAAAAGTTGCTTTCTTTCTGACAAACTCCAGACTTGAATAGTTCCGTCGTAACTGCCGGAAATTATTTGTTCGCCGTCGGGACTAACTGCTACACTTTTTACCCAGTCTGCATGACCCGTGAGAGTAAAAAGTTCTTTTCCAGTTTCTAGGTTCCAGACTTTCATGCTGTTGTCTCCCGATCCGGAAATCAACCGTTTGCTATCAGGAGTTACTGCTACGGACTGGACAAAACTGCTGTGACCTTTGAAGTTAAAAATTACTTCCCTGCTTGTCAAATCCCAAACTTTAATACTGCCATCCCAAGAACCGGAAATTACTCGCTTGCCGTCGGGAGTTACTGCTACTGCTTCTACGGCAAAAGTATCGCCGGCAAAGGTAAATATTTCTGTCCCAGTTTCTAAATCCCAAATTTTAATGGTATTGTCCCAAGAACCGGAAATTACTTTAGTACCGTCGGGGGTGACAGCTACAGCATTGACGTAGGTAAGATGACCTTTGAGGGTGGAAAGTTCTTCTCCTGTTTCTAAGTGCCAAATTTTGAGATTGTGGTCGGAGGACGCAGAAATTGCCCGCTTGCCGTCAGGGGTGATTGCTACAGCTTGTACCCAATCTGTATGTCCGGTAAGGGTGCGTAGCAATCTCCCGCCGGGAGGAGTAAAGCTGGGGGTTAGCGGCTGCAGCCAGGGTTTTTTTTGGTGTTTTGCTTGTGCTAGCAGTGCTTGAATTTCTGGACTTTCAAAGCGCATCAAGCGGGCAATTAGTTGGGCTGCTAGTTGGGTTTTGTCTTTGGCTAGAATGTGGGACGAAAGCCGAATTGCTTCTTGGATTAATTTGAGTTGGTCGGCTTTTTGGTCTGAGGTTATAATATCGGGACTTGTTGCTAAATCGTAATCTTCTATTAGCGCCTGCACTCCCGATGCTGACAGCTTGGCTTCAATAAAATTGTAATCTGTTAGTAGGCTGTATAATTTCTCTGAGTCTGAAGTCGCTGCTAGCTGATTTGGCAGGATTTCCAGGCAGTGCATCTGTTCGGCGGGCTGCATTTTATCCAGCCCTTGTGTAAACTCGGTCATAAATTTACGGATGTGTTTTTAAAATGTATACGATCGCTAGCTGCACCCTACCGAAAAGCCGATCGAGAATCTTTTCTCTTGACTTAGCATGACATATTTGAATGCTCTGTGCTACGGGCTTGCTGTCCTCGGTTTGGTGATGGTTCGATGAATTGCTGGTTTTTGAGTCTGAGTCTGCTTTGAGAATTTTCAAGCAGTGCGATTACAATAAATCGCCGCCAATATAATTCAACTCAGCAACGCCCAATTTACCGATCGATCGACAAAAGCTGACATATATCGTTGTTTTTCTTAACATAGCTGGTATTTGGGCGATGATGGTCGATCAATCAAAACTGTCAAAGCTAAAAAATTTCAGGTATCGTAATCCTATTTAATGTGCGAAAAAGACTTTTTATAACGAAATATGATGGCGGATGGTCTAATTTTCTGTCAATGGGGCTGCTGCTGCGAGGCAGATGTCCCCCTGGTTGGGTTTCGTACCTCAACGGCATCTGCAATCTGTTTCAGCCAAAGCTCCCAGAAAGCTTTCCAGGTGCGCCCCCTTCCTCTAAAATATAAAAAATGACTTGCACTCTTAAACCTGGTTTCTAGACAAAATCATGGGTTTGACCGCTAGGTACGTAGGAAGAAACCGGGTTTCTGACTCCATAGCGCGCAAGTCACGATCGCAAATAAAGCAGTATTGACTTTAGAGACAAATTTCATGGATGTTATCGAGTTTTTTGAGTTAAGTGCAGGTAAATGGTTTTCTCAGCGTACCGTACACAATCTCAATTCTGGGGAATTGCAGGCAGGTAAATCTGACCTCAAAATAGAAATACTGACAGCTAGCGATGCAGCAGTCGTCAAACTTTGCCAACAACACTCGATTAACCCGGCTTCAACTGGGCTCAAGGGCGTTCGGATTAGTTGGGACGGTATTCCCGATCGCGACAAAGCTAAACAAATCGGTTCTACAATATTAGCGCTCGTACCAAATCCCGACAATCCCAGCGAAGGCAAAGTGTTGCAAGACAAGGGTAACAGTCGCTACGTGATGGGCGACGACGTACTGACATTGATTACAGAATCAGACACCCTCCATGCCGAAGAAAGGCTGTGGTATCTCATGCCTAACTTGCGACTGCGGACTAGCATTGTTAAGCAAGCTAACGGTACCGAACAAGCATCTTTTTGTTCGGAAATTCGGATGGGAGGAAGTCCGAAAACTTAACTCTCACAAACAACTATGTAATTCCCAAACATTACCAAAAAAAATTGGTTTAAAGCCGGAACCCATAAGCGGGAGAAATTAAAAGAAGACTATTCATTACTCCAATCCTCTTCCTTCCAGGTAGAGGTCGCTATCTTGCGGTCAACTGTCAACTGTCAACTGTCAACTGAAACCACTTCCCCAAAAAATAATGCAACTGTAGGCAGATCCAAATCACGATTTTTATCAGTCATTCCTAATTCTTTAATCGAAAATCGAAAAGGGTATTACACCCTATTTCTGCTTTCTCCCTTCTTTCTTCTGCCTTCTCGGGCAATCGCTTTTAACTTGGTGTGAAAATCAGTGTGTTTGACAACTGGGAATGATTTGGTCACAGGTTTGTCCGCTAATTTGTGTTCAGCTTCGGCTCGATCGGCGAGGGCGGTAACAGCCACATCTTCATATACTACAAATTCTGTATTTTCTTTTGTGCGATCGTCGGCTGCAGGTAATTTTCCTGTTTCCTCTGCCTCTGTGTTTGGGACTTCTGGATGAAGCGCCACATCAAGTTGCGCCTCTGACGGTTCACGCAAATCTAACTCTGCGGCAGTTACTTCCGATTCCTGGTTCGATAAAAGTAGATCTTCCGGTGACAGTTGAGCAGCACTTTCCCCGGTTAAATTTTGAGGAAAATTATTGCATACCAAGCGTTCAAACTCGCGATTGAAATGATAGAGAGGTTCACCTATCCGATGCCACATACTCAATAGCTGTCCCACAGAAACAGCCTTGTAGCGGCCTTGATAAAGCGCTTCAACCACTGCTAAACGCAGCCAATAGCCGGGATACTTGGTCAGCCATTCACCCGCCAATTTCTCGGCTTTTTTGCCACCTAGGTCAAAACCGTAGTGAACCAGCAGAGCCGCTGCTTGTGCAGATATTGCCGTCACTTCTGTCATTTGTTGACTGTTATCTGTTGACTGTTATCTGTTGACTGTTGACTGTTGACTGTTGACTGTTGACTGTTGACTGTTGACTGTTGACTGTTGACTGTTGACTGTTGACTGTTAGTTCCAAATTCCCAATGACCAATTCCCAATGACCAATGCCCAATTAGCCAATTGAATTAATCGGATAAACGCACTCCTCCTTCTACAGTTCGCGCGTCCCCGGAAAAAGGTTGGGGAGTCCCATTCCAGTTGAAGTCGCTAATTCTAAAAGTCAGGCTGCCGACTTGACGCTCAGGATTAAAACGCAAAATGATTGCGTAGCTGCGGCGACTGTATTCTAAAGTGTAATTCGTACTGATTGCTTCCCCGCTTTCTAAATTAATAGCACTTTGAAATCCAACTCGAAAGCCTCCGTAAACTTGCTGGACAAGCCCAAAAGACAGGACTCTCAAATCTACTAAGCGATCGAATAAAAACGGCGATATACCGTCCCGTCCCACCTGGGTATAAGTCACGTTAAACCCAGTGTAATCGAGGAAAGGGCGGGAGAAATGACCGAACTGCCCTTGAATGCCGACGCTGCCAGCGAGCGAATTTTGTCGATCGCCACTGCTGTAATAAGTTCCCACTCCCCGGAGTCCCAAGGCCAGTTGCAAGAAAGGAACCACCGGCGTCCGCGTATACCTCAAACCCTGGGTGGGAGTGCGGGGCAGCGGTTCGCCCTCCCACAGGTTGAAGCCGCGGCTTAAGGCGAAGCTGAGTTGGGAACGCCCCAGATCGATGCGGTTGTTTTCTCGCACTGGTTCGAGCAAGTCTGCTCGATCGGTGTCAGCATTGATAAATTGATACCCAGCTTGGTAGCTGAGATTGATGCCAGTGCCTCCGAGTTGGATGACTGGGGAAGTGAGGACTGCCCCGAGGCTGCTCTGCACGGTTTGAAAGCCCAGAGAACCGTTAAAGAGTCGATCGCGATAACTGTATTCTGCTGCCAGAGAGTGAGTGCCGATCAACTGTCGGAGGCGCAAATTGCCCCGAAAGCTGTCTTCCGGCAAGTTCGGGAAATTTTCAAAACTCAGAAATATTGCCGATCCGTCGAGCCTGGTGCGTGGGCCGAGACTAGCGCCCAACCTCGCTTTCAGCCCGTAGCTGTCGGGAAAAAACGGATTACCGCCGTGCTCTGCCACGGCCCGCTGCAGGTAAATTTGAGGCGTCAGAGTCAGCCGCACCGGCCCGTTTTGCAACACCTCAAAACCGCACTCGGCATACAAACCGCCGCGTTCCCCTCCGTCGTAACCAAAGGTCAAACACGGGCCGTTCTGCTGCCGGCTGTCAAACACTTGCCTGCGGGGATACACGGGTATTTTCACCCGGTTGTCGAACACCAAGCGGGGTTTAGTTGTGACCAATTCCTCTGCCGTGGGCGAAATCCTTCTAATCGTCGCCGTCCGGGCCCTGTATTCAAATTCCGGCGGGGAAAACGGGTCGTTAGTAATCCGAATGTTGGTTGCTACTCTCGCGCCGTCTGGCAGCAGTTCGATGCGTTCTGCTTCAAAGCGGACGCGGTTGACCGCACCGACCACTTGGGGGGCTGCTAGCTGTCCGCCGCCGCCGATAGTCACTGTAGCAGCGCCGGGGGATTTGACTCCGCGCACGGGCTGCTGGCTGGTAATTCGATCGCTCAGCGGCTGTTCCAGAATCGTCCCTGCACTAATATCTGTCGGCAGTGTGGGCGTCAATTCGCTACCTGCTGCGGGCAGGAATATTTCGCCGCTTGCTTGTTCGACTGCGCCGCTGTTGAGGCCGAGATTGAACTCCATCCGCTGGCCGCGCACTACTTGTTGCCCGCGGGTATAGGCGACATTGCCGGATGCTACCACTTGGCGGGTGACTAAGTTGACGATCGCTCGATCGGCATCAATCACAGTTTGCCGGAACCGCACGACGACATTACCAACCGCCGTCACAATTTGCTGCTTGTCGTCGAATTCTTGGCTGTCCGCCTTAACTTCAATAGTATCGGCCGGAGTGACCGGAAAAGGTACCGTCCGCTGAGAAGGGGCGGTGCGGACTCCCGGCGCGGCTGGTTTAGGCTTTGGTTTTGGCGCTGGGGGCGTTCTGGGTGCGGGGGCAGTTCCTGGTGTGGGAATGTCGAACTGCTGTTGCCCGCTAGGTGCTGGTTCTAGCGCGGGTTCGGGAACGGGAATTTCAGCAGGTTGGGGAGAGTTATCTTCTAACTGCCGGCCTTGGGCCTGATACCAACTTTCCTGCTTTCCGACAAGATTTCTCTCCTGTTGTTTCTGCGCCTCTGCGGTTCGTTTTCGATTGCGAATGGCAACGGCATTTTCTACCGAACCCAATTGGTAAGCCGTAAACGAGGAATGTTTCGGAGTTTCCGCAGTTTCGGGTTCTCCCACAGGAGGCCGACGCTGAAATCCCACCACTGCCTCGCCACTTTCCACTGCAGCTAGGGGGTCGGCGATTTCTGGAGGCTGGTCGGTGGCTGGGGTGGTGCCGAGGAGTGTGGCTGCGGGTTCTGCTTGGGCTGGTGTGGGTTCTGGCTGAAGGATATCTGGGCTTAGTTCCGGTATTTCTGCGGGGTTGCTGCGGGTGTCTCCATCGCCTGCCGCCACAGTGAGGGCAACCTTTTTGGGCTTTGCGATGTAGATGATGGCAGAGGGTTCTGGCGGCGGTACCGGATAGGGCATAGTTATAACAGGTAAGTCATCCGATTTTAGATTTTAGATTTTAGATTTTATAGGGTGCAATTTATTGAAAATTTTGCATCTAAAAGGCAACTGTTTAGATATTAATCTGACATCTAAAATTTGCAGTGGCTTTGGCGCGCCGGAATATGGCTGCTTTCAGAACTTGCTTCCGCCACAAGATAACCTCGCTGCTGGTGCGAGGTCAAGTTTTTTTAGACTAATTTTTGCGGGCTTGCTGGGGGACTGCGGTGGCGCGCCCCCAGCCAGCGGCCGAGATAACTTGTTTATTCCATGTCTCTGCGGTTGGGGTTCCGGGCTGGGTCATTGGACAAAAATCCAAATATGAACAGGGAAACAAAAAATAAAACAACTACATTAACTACGATTTTGAGGGTTAGCACTGTGGGAGTCTCCAAAGATGGCATAATACTGAGCTGATTTGCTGCTGTTGCGGCAACTTTTTTATCATAAGCTAAAGATTAGTCAATTTTCTCTTTGCTTTTGAGGATTTTTGGCAAGTTGATTTTTGCCCAATTCCAGAGTTGCTCCAGAATATTTTCTAGCCGCAGCATAACTCGATCGAGCCATTCGAGCACTTGTTCTAGGGGGTGCTTAATGTATCCCATCGATTCTGCTTTTGTTTCTAAGTAGTCGCCCTCGGGTGGGACGCCTGCGCTGGGATTTTTGGGTTCTGCTGCGGCGGGGGTTGCGGCGGTGTATCTGCTAGTTTGCGCGGTGATTGCTGCTGGGGACTGGCTGTTTTGTGCGGTGTTCGGGTTTGTGTTTTTTGGCACTTGGGTTTCCGGCGCGCGCCCTGGGGTTGATTCTGCTGCGAGTGCAGAGCTATTTTTTTGAGTAATTGCTAAATCAGATAAATCAGATGCTGTTTGGGGTTGACTTTTTGAGCTTTTTGTGAGCAAGCTCTGTTTTAGCTGCCCCAGCAGGCTGTGAAGTGCTTCGGGGTAAGGGGATATTGAGACGGCAGTCGATCGACCTTCTGCCAATTCTCCTAATTCTGCCATTTCTTCCTTGACTTTTGGGCTAGCTTGTGCTATATGGCTTTGAGCTGCTGCCTGGGGTTCGGAACTTCCGTCGATTAAATGCTGCGGTGCTGCTTCGCCGAATAAGTCTTGCCAGTTCAGCCAGGGTCGATCGACCTCTGGGCTATTTTGTATGTTTTCTTGTTCTTGTCGCTGTTTCAAATAATACTGAATTGCGACTGATTTATCGGTATTATCACTCGCTGCCGTTTCTTTGCCCAAAAGGTTGTCTACTGACGACCAAATCATTTGTTCGATGTTTCGAGCGTATTTTTCGAGGATGTCGCGGGCGGACAAATCTAAATTTGTTTGGGTACCGGATGTGTCAATTGTTACTCCAGAGTTTTCTGTGGGTGCGGCGATTGTTTTTGCCGATGGCGGCAGGGTAAATTCTTCGAGGTTGACGGCGGCGCGATCGAGTAATGTAACAAAGGAGAGAGGAGTAGGGGGTCGATCGAACTGGCTGTTAAAATTAGTTTCTAGTTTTGGGGTATTGTAGTCGATCGAATTTGATGCCCCAATTGACTGCTGTGCGGTTTTTACTTCGATCTGCGCGCGGGCTTTTTGGACTAGGATGGCATTGCGGTCGATCGATTTTTTAACTGCGAGGATTGATTCTCCAAACTGATTTCTTTTCAGAGCAACCGGACTCGTCTGAAGCCATGCCATCAATTCCCAAAAACGACGCATCGGTGGCAACTGCGCTTTTTTGGCCGCCGACTCCAAACCGAGATTAAATTTTAATTCTTTTTGGGTAATTTCCCGCCGTTCGGGCTCGGTGTTGGCAATTTCCCAAGTTATGCGACCTTCGAGCATTTCCTGCTGTTCGGGTGTCAAAATATCTAATATCTGATTTTCTCTTCCGACCAATACTAAAGTGCGGGCTGGGATAAAACTGGCAATTCCCTCAACTTTCGCTTGCGGTTTTAATTGAGTTTTAGCAAGCGGGTTTTCTAAGACGGAAGTGGTTTGATGCTTTGCGGTTTCTCCGCTAAAATTGATTGCCGGATGTAAATCGTTAACAGCATTTCCCTGATTAATTAACAGCGGGAAGCTGGCTAAAGTTTTCGCAGTTTGCGACGAGGTTAGTAAATTTTCGGCTAGGTGTAAAATTTCCGCGATCGAACTTTCCTCGGAAGTTTGCCCCTGATACCAATTTTGTGGGAAATCTGGATTTTCGTCGCCGCCAAATTCTTGTAGTTCCGGTAAATCTACTTTTTGACTTGATTCCCGCAACTGTCGGCCCAGCATTCGGGAACTTTGCACCAGCAAATAAGCTGGATAAAGCAGAATTTGGGTGGCGGTGAGACTTGCTTCTTTAATTTGACGCCAAGTTCGATCGCAATTGTCAGCGACTTGGCGGGACTGTTTCGATATAAAATTTAATAGTCGGCTTTGGTATGGGCCGTAGTAACCGTTGGACATAAGTTTTATTATTGAATTCAGATTTTGGATTCGCGCCGGAATTGCTGAATTTGCTGTAAAATCAAAGCGATATCTTAATCGAAGCTTCAAACCCTCTGAAACCTTTATTTCTTCGCGTCCTTCGCGTCTTCGCGGTTCGATATAAGATATTGCACCAATGTCAATAAGCCTTTTACTGGCGGGCGGGATGCCCACCCCACCAGAAAATTCACTCTTTGTGGAACAGGCATCTTGCCTGTTCTTGAGAATAGTGCAAGATGTGAGTTCAATCCGAATCTTTGATTAATACACAATTCCTATTTTAGCGAAATATGAGCGCTTCTGTGTCACCTGCTAGCAACAATATTTCTGTCACTGTCGAGAAGTTGCGCCGCCTCAGCCAACTGGAGGTTCAGTCTGGTTGGAGGTACTGCGATTCTGACTCTGCTTTCTCTTCAGTAAATATTTGTAACAGCCCTATTGCCGAACTTAACAGCAAAGGACATATTGCTTGGCCGTCGGGGAAGCAAGTTTTGTATTTGGGCCAGCAATTTGTAATTCCTGACAATTTGCACGGCTATCCTGTGGTTGGTTTGCGGTTGCTGCTGGGCTTGACTTGGTGGGCAGAAGATGCTCAAATTTTTGTGGGCGGCGAGTTAGTCGGACAGGGAGATTTATTTGATTTTGCCGATCGAGTTTTGTTGAGTTCGTCGGCTAATCCCGGAGATGAATTTTTAGTGATTTTGCGGTTGGTAAGTCCGGGTCACGATAACGGTGCTTTAGTGCGATCGATTTGTTTGTACGAAGCTGCTGACTCTTCTTGTTTCGATCCGGGTTTTGTGGCTGCCGAATTAGAGATTTTACAGAATTCGCTGTCCGGTAATCTGGAAAATTTAAATTCCCAATACCTCCCCACCGAAAGAATAGCAAATAGCCCCTGGTTTGTCAAGGGGGAAATGCTGAAATCTGAGATTGATTTGGCGCTGGGTTTGATCGATTGGTCGGCGGTGGGCGATCGACAAAAGTTCGATCGCTCGCTGTCGGTTTTGCGGCACAATTTACTGGGATATCTGCGGGCTTTTTCTCTTGATTTAGATGAGGTAACCGCAGAGGGCGCAGAGGGCGCAGAGGGAGGAAGAAGACAGGAGGTTCTTGAGGTTGGAGAAAATAGCAACGCTACATCTATATATATAGGAGAAAGTGGTGCTCTGACATCTTTTTCTCTTGATTTAGATGAGGTAACCGCAGAGGGCGCAGAGGGCGCAGAGGGAGGAAGAAGGGAGGAGGTTTTTGAGGTTGGAGAAAATAGCAACGCTATATCTATATATATAGGAGAAAGTGGCGATCGGACATCTATATATACAAGTAAAATCTATTTGGTGGGTCACGCTCATTTAGACTTAGCTTGGCTGTGGCCGGTTCCGGAAACTTGGGAAGCGGCAAAGCGAACTTTTGAGTCGGTATTGAAATTGCAATCGGAGTTTCCCGATTTGATTTTCTGTCATTCAACTCCGGCGCTTTATGCTTGGATGGAAGAACATCGGCCGGACTTATTTGCAGAGATTAAAAAACAGGTGGCCGTCGGACGTTGGGAAGTTGTCGGCGGGATGTGGGTTGAACCGGATTTAAACTTGATTTCCGCTGAATCAATGGTGCGGCAAGTTTTTTACGGACAGCGTTATGCCAAAGAAAAATTTGGGGAATTGATGCGGGTGGCTTGGCTACCGGATACTTTCGGTTTTGGGTGGCAATTACCTCAGATTTTGCGCGACGGTGGAGTTGATTATTTTGTGACGCAAAAGTTGCGGTGGAATGATACAACGGAATTTCCTTACGGTGCGTTTTGGTGGGAAGGGTTGGACGGTACTAAAATATTTAGCATGATGTCTTCTCCAATTGGCGAAAGTATAGAAGCTGTGAAAATGGCAAGTTATGCTTTTGACTGGCAAGTTAAGACTGGTTTGCAGGATGCTCTTTGGTTGCCTGGGGTTGGCGACCACGGCGGTGGCCCGACTCGTGATATGTTGGAGGTGGCGAAACGCTGGAAAATGTCGCCTTTTTTCCCGAAGTTGGAGTTTGCGAAAGCGGTTGATTATTTGTCTTTGATTGAGAGTCAGTTTTTGCCGGAAGTTGCGGAAAGTTCACAGGAAAGCGATGTGGCAAAATCGGATAAGCAGGAGGATTTGCGGGCGCGAGAATTGTCAAACTTGTCGGCAATTTCGGGTGCAAATCCTCCCATCTCACCACTCAAAACTCTTCCCGTTTGGAAAGACGAACTTTATTTAGAATTCCACCGGGGTTGCTACACGACTCGCGCTGACCAAAAACGCCAAAACCGCCACTGCGAAGAATTGCTCTACCAAGCGGAGTTGCTGTCTTCGCTGGCAACGATTTGTACTGGTGCAGTTTATCCGAAATCAGAATTAGAATCTGTTTGGAAACAAATTTTGTTTAACCAGTTTCACGATATTTTGCCCGGTTCTGCGATCGCCCAAGTCTACGCGGATGCTAATCTAGCCTTTGCCGAGGTCGATCGCACTTGTCGCGAAATCCTGCTAAAATCTTTGGATGCCATCTCGGCTCAAATTTCTCTCCCCTCCCCTCCTGCGCCCGACGCTCAACCGATTTTAGTTTTCAATACTCTCAATTGGTCGCGCTCTGAGGTTGTCGCCGTAACGCTTCCCGATTCCCTTGATTCAGCTTGGCAAATTTACGACTTGTCCCGACGGCGATTGGTTTCGCAGATTGTCAGGGGCGATCGACCGCAATCGCAATCTACACTGTTATTTTGGGCAAATAATCTCCCCGCCGTTTGCTACCAGGTGTTTTGGCTGTGTCGCGAAGACGCTCAAACTGTGGCTCAAACTGTGGATAATGCGTCCGCGAGGCTAGAAACCGAAAAAAAGACAGAGTTATCAAAACTTACATACGGTATAGCACAAAAAAACACAGTTAGTCAAGAAACGCATTTTGCAGCCGCAGAAATGGTTTTAGAAAATGAATTTATTCGGGCAACAGTAGACGAACAAACCGGGGATTTATCCAGCATTTGGGATAAAGTAAATAACCGAGAAGTCTTGAATGCAGCAGGGGGAAATCAACTGCAAGCATTTCAAGACAGCGGTCAATATTGGGATGCTTGGAACATCGATCCAAATTATGAAAAACATCAACTACCAGCGCCGATACTGAAAGATATTTCCTGGATAGCACAGGGAGAAATACGGCAGAGTTTGCGCGTAGTCAGACAAATTGGCAAATCGGAGTTTTGCCAAGATTATATAGTAGAAATAGGTTCGCCGCTGCTGAAAATCAAGACAGTGGCAGATTGGCAAGAAAAGCACGTTTTAGTAAAAGCAGCCTTTGGGTTAAATGTAGAAGCAGATTTTGCAAGTTGCGAAATTCCCGGCGGTGCGATCAATCGCACAACCAAGCCGCAAACACCCGCCGAAACAGCCAAATGGGAAGTGCCGATTTTGCGCTGGACTGATATCAGCAATGACGGTTTTGGAGTGAGTTTGCTCAATGATTGCAAATACGGTTGCGACCTTCAACCAAATCAAATTCGCCTAACTTTGCTTCGGGGTTCGACTTGGCCGGATGAACAAGCAGATGTAGGAGTTTCCGAATTTACTTATGCCGTCTATCCCCACAGCGGAAATTGGCAGGATGCAGGTACTGTTCGACAGGGGTACGAGTTGAATTTGCCGCTGCTAGTAAAGGTGTTACCCAAGTTAGAGGAAAATAGCCACAAGACTCTGCCCGCAGTTGGCAAGTTTTTGGATTTGTCCGCCGAAAATTTAGTGCTGATGGCATTCAAACAATCGGAAGATGATTCTAATGTCTGGATTTTGCGGTGTTACGAGTGTCACGGTGAAGAGGCAAAGTTGGAATTAAAGAGCGATTTGGGTTTGGCGATTAGTCAGCCTGTCGATTTATTAGAACAACCTATAAATTTGCCTCAGAAGTCAGACGATGGGAGAAGTTTCAGAATATCACCATGGAAAATAGCTAGTTTTGCAGTAAATTTATCAATACCAATTGAGAATAGTAGCTCATCGCAAATTTATCCAACCTTTTGAGACTTTGCGAACTTAGTGCGAACAAAATTTGCCAACCTGCGCCAATTAGCCCTCACAACTTTCTTCTGATCTAAAATATGCAAAATCGCGAACGCTAAAAATGTGTACGCCAGCCAAAAATGCAAACTCCTTCCCACCTCAACCATTGCGGAATTCTGCGGAAACAGATCCGGCAACAGAATTCCGAAAAATTTCACATGGTTACTTTTGTAAGAGTTAGAAAGTAAGAAACCAGCAACCGGAACTAGCCACATAAAAACGTACAAAGTTGCGTG
This sequence comes from Microcoleus sp. N9_A2, assembly GCF_036701775.1. Lineage (NCBI taxonomy): Bacteria > Bacillati > Cyanobacteriota > Cyanophyceae > Oscillatoriales > Microcoleaceae > Microcoleus > Microcoleus sp. N9_A2. Next base: position 145,596 of record NZ_JAUBRH010000005.1, read on the forward strand.
CAGAGCAAAATTTTTGTACCATTCCTTCGTAAACTTTGGCAGGCGTTTCGTATATTTTTTCCACCATACCTGCAGCAGAGTCAAAATCCGCAAAGTCAGGAAAGCCATTGTCAGCACCCCTACGGATTTGTGAAAATCGTAAAGGGGGCCTCGAATAAACAATTCTCTCGGCAATCGAGTCATAGAAGTACCGGTAATAAACAGCGCTAAATAGCAAGCTGACATCACCCAGTGTAAGGACATTAGTTGTTTGAACGCAGAATTAAGTCTGGGTTTCGCAGCGGGTTGGGTAATCATTCTTCCTTACCTCCTTAGGGTTTGCTGGACAAGATTAAGTAAAAACTATCGGACTAAAGCCCGTGACCGATTGTGCATTATAAGATATACTTAACTTAATTATTGCAAATATTTATTAAACAGTCAAATTAAGTATATTCACGATCGTCATTCCCAACATAAAACATCGTACTTGGGTTGATCGCCTCCCAAGCAGTTTTCAGGTCGAGTATCCCCAAAGCCACCGCAAAAGCTGACCCGATAATTGCAACCGCCACCCGGTTCATCCGCCGCCTGGACAAATACCCCAAACCGAATCCGAAGTAGGTCAGTCCCAATACTAGGTATTTGAGTGTTATCATATATACTTAAAACCATTGATTGTGGGGTTTTTTTATTGTCTAGGATGCTAAAAGTACAGACTAGGTAATTGTAGCTAAACCTGCTGGCATTGCAACTAGCGGGAAATATCGTCACCAGACCGTGTACCAGCTACAAACAAACACAGTGGTTGGATGGGGAAGCGAAAACCAGCACGCTGGACAAGTCGTATATTTGTTACAACTTGTAACTTTTTTCAAACAACAGGTTTAATTTAGTTTCACAAAAAAGTTAAATTCCAGAAAGTAAAATTAATTACAGTCGAGTTAAGCTAAAAGTGTTTGCTAAAAAAAGTCATTCAAGCAACCCCGAAACCAACTATTCTCACTTGATCGACACCGACGGCGAGTTCGCGACAGCAAAACTTTCGTGCAACAAACAAGTCGAACAAGATTGGTATGGAACTCTCTACGAGAATTTTCCGGGCATTTACTTCGTTCTAGACGCTTTGGGAAGAGTTTTTTCGCTCAATCAATTCGGTGCGTCTCGCCTCGCCTACAAATCGCAGGAATTAATTTGTCATTCAATTTTTAACATATTTTACTGCCAAGAGCAAGCCAAAATGCAGGCAGAATTTGCCGGATTGGCCCAGTCGGAAAACGGTACGCCAACTCCAAAAATTGCCTGTTGGGAAGGCGGCTTGACTTGCAAAGACGGCAGGATTATTAGGGTAAAAGCAACCGCGCGCCCAATGCCGGCGGTAGATTGGAAAATAGAGGAAAATACCAATGGTCGCTCAATGGCGAATTTCCAACGGCCGGCTGTACTGTTAGTTTGTGAAGAAATTAAGGCTGCTTCGCAGTCACCCACGTCGCCCAACCAGAGAGCAAATTGGCGCAGTCCAACTTTAGCGATCGCAAAATTAGCCAAAAGTCAACTTAAAGAACGCAACAATATAGAAGACTTCATCCGTGAAGTAACAGAAACCGCTGTCAGTATTGTCAACTGCGATCGAGCCAGTATTTGGCTGTATGGCGAAGACAACACCCAGCTTCACTGCATCGACCTTTACGAACAAAATACTAAACTCCATTCCGTACAAATCATCATCACAGCAGCCGACTGTCCGGCATATTTTCAAGCTCTAAAATCTGCAAGTGTGATCGCAACAGTTGCCGCAGAAAATGATCCCAGAACACGAGAACTTGTCGGTCTTTATTTGCTCGATCAGGGCACGACTTCCCTGTTAAACGTACCGATTGTGCTAGCAGGTCAAAGGTTGGGAATAGTCAGCGCTGAACGCCAGGGTTCCGACGGTGATTGGACGGAAGAAGAACACGAATTTACTCAAATCTTAGCAGATTTTGTATCCTCCAGTTTGTCAGCTAACGAAAAGTTAAAATTACAAGCAATACGGCACGAACAGCAGCAAAACTTGCTGACCCAATACTACGATCAACTAGAGGAAAGAGTTGAAAGACGCACGGCGGAACTCAAAAAAGCTAACCAAAAACTGCAAAAAGAAATAATTAAAAGAAAACAAGCAGAAGCAGAACTACGCCTGCAGCAACAAGAACAGCAAATAATTTTTGATTCCGTGCCGGCGATGATTTGGCTCAAAGATACCGAAAGTCGCCTGCTGCGAATTAATCAAGCCGCCGCTGCATCGAGAGGTTTGCCCGCAGCTCAATTAGAAGGTAAATCTTTTTATGAAATCTATCCAGACGAAGCAGAGCAATATTATTTAGAAGATTTGGAAGTAATCAATTCCGGCGTTTCTAAGCAGGGCCAAGTCGAACTGCTACCAACAGTTTCAGGTCAAAAATGCTGGGTGCGGACAGATAAAATACCTTACCGGGATGAAACAGGTAAAGTCGCTGGTGTAATCGTGTTTGCAGTAGATATTACTGATTTAATTAGAGTCGAAAAAGAACTGCGAGAATATCGCGATCGCCTCGCACAAAAAGTCGAGAAACGTACTGCTATGTACAGGCAAGCTATGGCCGCTTTGTACTCGGCAAATACGCAATTGCAACAGCTAATTAGCAACAGCTACTCCCGCGAAAATGGCAGCAGCACAGTAGTACCGGGCTTGCTTGAATCCGAAGCTTATTTTGAAGCAGTTGCCGTGGCTGACCGCGACACAATTTTGAGTGTCAGCAGTGATTTTGCCGAACTTTTCGGTTACGAACCTGCGGAAATGGCGGGAATGAGTTTGCTGGAACTACTGTCGCCTAAATCATACAAACAGGCGCCGCAAATGATTTCTGCTGCCAGCAATACAGTCTGTGAAACTATTTTTCTCAAGCGAGATGGAACTGCTTTTCCTGCTGACGTTCGCAGCAAATTTGTATTTTGGGAAGGTCGTTTAGTCCAGGTGAAAGCAGTCCGAGACCTCACGGAACGCAAATTGACCGCAGCAGAATTAGAGCGATCGCGCTCTCTGCTGCACGCTACCTTAGAAGCAACGGCCGACGGCATTCTCGCCGTTACTACCGCCGGAGAAATGATTAGTTATAACGAAAAGTTAGTTCAAATGTGGGGAATTTATGAAGAAGTTAGAAACTCCATGGATAGAACGGTGCGGCTGGCATTTCTAACTAAGCAAGTTAAAGATCCGAGAGCTTTTTTGCAGAGAGTTAAAGAATTTTATAGTGATGCGGAGTCGGAAGGTTGCGATATTCTAGAATTTAAAGACGGCCGCACTTTTGAGCGCTACACGCAACCGATTCGAGTCGGACAAAATATTATTGGCAGGGTGTGGCGCTTCCGCGATATTACCTCTCGCGAAAAGGTGACGGCAATGTTGGGAGATTCTCAAAGGCGCTTTCGGGCAATTTTTGATTCTTCTTTCCAATTTGTGAGCTTGTTGAAACCGGACGGCACTCTGCTGGAAGCTAACCAAACTTCTCTGGATTTTGCGGGAATTAAGCTGCGGGATGTGGCCAATAAACCGTTTTGGCTATTGCCTTGGTGGGGAGATTCTGAGGAAGTTCAGGAACAGTTGCAAGAGGCGATTTCTCGATCGGCAAAAGGTGAATTTGTCCGCTATGAAGTGGAAGTTCAAGGTGTAAATCGAACGGCAACTGTTGATTTTTCTCTCAAACCGGTGGCGGATGAAACGGGCAAAATAGTATTGTTGCTGCCCGAAGGTCGGGACATTACTCAAAGTAAGCAAGCCCAAGTCGCGCTGCGGCAACAAATAGAACGGGAACGCTTGATTGCACAGATTCAATCGCGCATTCGTTCTTCTCTGGATCTACAAGATATTCTCAACACTACAGTAGCGGAAGTGCGGGAGTTTTTGGCAACCGATCGCGTGCTGATTTTCCGATTCCGACCCGACTGGAACGGAGATGTGGTGGTGGAGTCGGTTGGAGAAGGATGGATTCCACTCAAGGGGATGGGAATTGACGATTGCTGTTTTGCCAATACTTACATCGGACAGTATTTAAAGGGTCGCATTCGCGCCATCGAGGATATTCACACTTCTAATTTGAGCGAGTGTCACCTTAAATTTTTGGAGGCTTGTCAGGTGAAGGCAAATTTGGTAGTGCCGATTGTCCAGCAGGGAATAGAACACCGCGATGGCAATCCTTCTTGTCAAGTGCCGCAGTTGTGGGGTTTGCTGATTGCCCACCACTGTTCGGCACCCCGCCAGTGGCAGCAGTTTGATGTGGATTTGCTGAGTCAGTTGGGTACTCAAGTTGCGATCGCGATCGAACAATCTTTACTTTACCAGCAGCTAGCGGCGGCCAACCAGCGGTTGGACGGGTTGGCGAATTTGGACAGTCTGACTCAACTAGCTAACCGCCGCCGTTTTGACGAGGTGATCAACCGAGAATGGGAGCAGTCGAGCTCTTCGGAACCGCTATCTTTGATTATGTGTGACATTGACTGTTTTAAACTTTACAACGACAATTACGGCCACCAAGCCGGGGATGCTTGTTTGCAGCAAGTGGCGCGGGCGATCGGAGATGCTTGCACGAACGCACCCGCAGAACGCCTCTATTTGGCTGCTAGGTACGGTGGCGAGGAATTTGCGGTAATTTTGCCCAATACGGATATCGTGGCTGCACAGGCTGTTGCTGAGGGAATCCGCCAGCGTGTCAAAGCCTTAGCAATTCCCCACATTAAGTCTGTTGTCGGCGATTGTGTGACTCTCAGCTTGGGAGTTGCGGCCGTTTCCGAAAGTCAAAACTCCCCGAAAATGTTGATTGAAGCGGCGGATAAGGCACTGTATCGAGCTAAGTCGGGCGGGCGCGATCGAGTAGTCAGTAGTCAGTTGACAGTTGACAGTTGACAGTTGACAGTTGACGGTTAACAGTTGACAGTTGACAGTTAACAGTTGACGGTTGACAGTTGTCATCAGCTTACTAAAAAAGCGATCGCCCTAACTGGCATAAAGTTAGTGCGATCGCGGTACTATGAATCAGCTATTTATCTATCAGACTCGGCGCGGAATTTTTACGCATTTCCACGAAGATTGTTACAAGACTTCACAGAAAGATGGGAAGATTGAGAGATGCGGAAATTTTTCCTTCTAATGACAACTGATAACAGTCAACAGTCAACAGTCAACTGACAAAAGTTTTTGAAACACCCCATACATATCCTCAGCCAACTTTTTAGGATTCCACAAAGGTGCGAGATGTTCTGGCTGCTTAGATTTTACTAAATGCTCTTTCACCGCATTTCTGAAACCAGCATCGCGGCCAAACTTAACTCCCCACTGCGTGTATTCCTCCCAAGTCCAAGCCGCACCAACATCAAGATTTGCACTTTTCAGAAAAGCGTAACCCATGCGCGAAAGATATTGGTCGCCGGATCGAGTTACCACTGGCAAATTCGCCCACAAAGCCTCTAAATTGTGAGTCCCGCCGTTGTAAGGATAGGAATCTAAAAGCACGTCGGCTACATAATAAATAGCGCGGTGTTCTTCTTCACTTCTGGTTTGCCCTATAAACTTAATCCGACCAAAATCTACTCCCTGAATTTCGCATTCTTCGCGGTAAGTGCTGTGAATAATATCGGGATCGCCTTGACCTTTGCGGATTAACAAACTATCTGGTACTTCCTTAAGGATTTTAACTTGAGCTCGTACCATTTCAGGATTTGTTTTTCTCCCGGGCGCAACGCATAGATAAGTCATCTGATCTAAGCCAATTCCGAGAGCATTTCTAATTGCCTCTCGATTGACAGGAATGCTTTGCAGTGCGCCAATTGCTACGGAACAACTAGGCAACCTAACTAACTTTTCTAAGTAATTTTTTTCCACACCAGGGGGGTGAGTGTGTTCGTCGCAGAGAAAGTAGTGATTATCTGAAATGTAGGGGGCGTCGAATCCTAGCCAAGACACGCAAATCCCCGCAGGATATTGAGACAGCACTTCGACATTTGTTGGGACTGTCATCGAGTCTAAGTCTATTAAAACATCCAAATCGTCTTGCACTACTTCGGCCAAGATTTCACCGCCATCAGCAAAGCCATTTGGATATTTTTTAGGCCAGTAAAACTTGCCCGCCATGTCTTCAAACCGCTGCGTAACTTCATCTCGGTGGAGTTTCCCGGTGACGTAAAGGTGAACGTGGGGGGTGATGCGGCTTAATTCGCGAATTAAAGCTTCGCTGCACCAGCCTACGGAGTGGCGGCGGAAATGTTTGGAAAGGAAGCCAATTTTTAAATGTTTTTGTCCCGGATTATTGGTGGCTTTGATTCTGTTCACCGGGCGCTTCGGAACGGCTTTTTGGTAGTATTCTTTGGCAATGAGTCTGTAGAAACTGGCATTTTTTTCTCGGTTGTCTCGCAGGTGAGAAACTGCAAACAGGAAAATTTCGTAAAGCAGTTTGAGCTCGATTACGCTAAAGGTTTCGACCTTTTCGTAGCAGAGTTTTTCGATTTCTTCGAGTTTTTGAATTGCCTGTTTGCTGACACCTGATTGCAGGTAGGAAAAGACGTAGGCTGTAGCTGACATGACTGGAGCATTTTCGCCGCAGTTTTCGCAGTATTTGTCGGCTACGTTGCGGGCTCCTGCAAGGTTGGTGGAATGGCTTAGCAAGTCGCACAATTGTTGGTAGGCTTCGCTATATTTGGAGTTGCATTGGATCGCTTTTTCAAAATGTGCGATCGCCTCCAACGGCTTATCTTGTTTCTGAATGTGTCCCATCCGGCAGTAAACCTCTGCCCAATTCGGTTTTAATGCCAGGGCTTGCTGATAGCTGACTAAAGCTTCTTCTAGCCGCCCCTGCATGGAAAAACAACTGCCGAGGTTAGCGTGAACTTCCGGCCAGTCGGGCTTGATTTTCAGAGTATTGCGGTAATTAGTAATTGCTTCGTCGTACTTGTTTTGCTGCAAAAAAGAATTGGCTATATTGAAGTGCAAAACTTCTAATTGCGGCTTTAAAGCTACAGCTTTCTGATAGTAAGCGATGGCGGCGTCGAGATTGCCTTGTTGCGATCGCGCGCTGCCGATGTTACCGTAAGCTTCTGCCCAATCTGGTTTAATGGCGATCGCTTTTTCGTAGCTTTCGATGGCTTCCTCGCGCTTTCCTTGGCTGAAAAGTCGATTACCTAAGTTAAAGTGGAAGTCTGCACCGACTAACTGCGGGTTGAGTTCGGATGTTCTTTTAAAACAGGCGATCGCAGCTTCAATGTTGCCGTGTTGCTGATATACTTTCCCTAAATTCCAGTGAGCTCCCGCTAAATCGGGGCGGAGGGCAATGGCTTCCTGGTAATGAGTAATCGCTTCTTCCAAACGCCCCATTTTGAAATACATACTGCCGATATTGGCCCGCACTTCCGCAAAATTTGGCTGCAATTCTAGGGCTTGAGAATATGAACGAATGGCAGCTTCAATTTTGCCTTCAGCTTGCAAGGCATTGCCTAAAGTGACGTAAGCGTGAATGAAATCTGGTCGGATTTTTATCGCTTGCTGACACGCTGCGATCGCCTCTTTAATTTTACCTTGAACTAAAAAGTTTTCTGCCAGTTTCTTGTAGGGTTCTACTTCTTGAAAATTGGCAACTTGTCCGCTATCTGGAACATTGAGCGCGGTAACTTGTTCGGAAACTTCGGCGGGATTTGTAAATGGAGTATTTAAAGTCTCAGTGGTTGGTGCTGGCGGCAAATTGATGCTCGAAGGCTGCAAGCCGTAGCCTTCATCTTTGTTGACAGATACTGGTTGAGATTCCCCTGATTCTGTTTCTAATTCGATAAAGTTGCTGTCGGTAATCTGCCGCTCTTTTTGTGCGATTAAACTCGATATTTTCTCAGCAGCGCTGGCATCTCCCGGTTGCAGTTGCAGCACTTTTTGATAGCAAGCAATTGCTGCATCTAACTTTCCTTGCTGCTGTAAAACGCTGCCCAGCATCATATTAACCGAAGACAATTGAGGATTAAGGGCAAGAGCTTTTTGGTAATAATTGGCCGCCTGTTCCAATTGCCCTAACTTGTAATACATACTGCCGAGATTCGCGCTGGCTTCAGCAAATTCTGGCTGAATTTCTAAAGCTTGCAAGTAAGCTTGAATTGCCATTTCCAGCTTTTCTTGACTGTGCAGGGCATTGCCCATTGTTAAGTAAGCAGGAGCAAAATTGGGTTGAAATTTAAGAGCGACATTGCAAGAGGCGATCGCCTTTTCAAATTCTCCTTGCAAAACATAAACTTCCGCCAACTTTTTATGAACTTCGGCATCTCCTGGATTAAACTCTAAAGCTTTCTGATAGTTCTCGATTGCGCCACCGAGATCACCTCGATCTTTCAGCCAATTTCCCTTTTGAAAATAATCTCTCACTGCCTCTAAACCTACTAAAGAATTCCCGATCATTTGCTCTGCCACTCTTACAGGTTTTACACTAATAATATTCAACCATTCTACCCACTATCAGGATCGCACAGACCAAGTACACCCTCGATTTATATATTCTACCTGCTGTCTCAGATGATTTTCAGCAGTTGCGCTGCCCGCACCCGTGCCCTCATTTAAAACTCCGACTATCGCCTCTAAAAACCGCCTTGTATATCCCTCCCAATCTGGTTTACCCGCCCGCTTCCAATTAGTTATCGATGCAAAAATTTCCCCCCCTGACACTGAAACTAGACGGGCAAATCCAGCAGTTGTTTCCGGCAAAGCTGCCCATTCACTCGTTACAATCCGGCAACCACTGGCCATTGCCTCCATCACGGCAATAGATGAGGTTTCCAAATAGGTATTCGGGTAAGCTAAAACCGCGACTGAACGCAGTTGCCCGACGAGTTCGGGTGCGGTACGGAACCGACGTACTCCACGCCTTCTGTTTCCTGACACTGGCGGTAAAGTTGACCGAAAAAAAGCTTGTTATCATTGTCGTCTATTTAGTGTACTTTCATGCTTGAAAATACTTTTAATCTGGTTACGGGGACAGCTTGAGGAATTTCGGGAAAGACTTTTAACAAAATATCGAGCCCGCGAAATGGAGTGCTGGTGTAAGCTAGAATGGGTGGTTGAGATTTATGAGAGAGGATACAAATATTATCGGCGAAAATGTTAGCAAAACAAGGTGCGATCGCATTTATTAAAACACAACTGCGATTGGAGTCAATCCCAAAGCGCCGATGAAATTGCTCGCGCTGTCAGTCGCTGACAAATACAAAGGCATCGCAAACATTGATTTCTCGCTGATTATTGGACTATTGGAGAAATACAAAGCCCGGTTCGTTAATCCACAAAATTAACTTAGTGTGATGCCCCAGAAGCGGCTTAATTTCCAGCGCTTTGCCGACTATATTGACTATAACTAAAAAATCGAGCGATCGCAGCAATTCTAAATGAGATTTGTCACCCACGCGCCGCCTGCAATCAACGCCGGGCGACATCCCAGACTCGGAAGTATTGTTAAGTAAAAATACCTCCTTTCCCTGTGCAGCCAACGCCTCAGCCAAGTAACAAATAGCCGACTGAGTGCCGCCCAAAGGTTCGCGGTAAGGAGTTTCAATATTGTAATCCCAAGTGTAGGTATCCAGAAAACCGATTTTCATTATGGCAATTATCCGCCGATTTGTGAACTAGATTTTTTTTATTTAACCACAGAGGGCGCAGAGGGCGCAGAGAAGAAAGAGAGAATTTCCCACTTGACACAATTTGCGAGTGCCGTCTCTTCTGCTTCTTCCTCTCTGCGTTCTCTGCGTTCTCTGCGGTTAAATAAATCCATAATAAATGATATAATCTTAAAGCTATTGAGGAGTACCGAACATGACCACAGAACAAGACCCCGTAAAATTGATGAAACAGCAAGTCGGCTTTGCAGCAGCCGATCGCGTACAATCTGGTATGATTGTCGGACTCGGCACGGGGTCAACTACAGCTTATACTATTCAAGCGTTGGGCGATCGCATAAAATTAGGTCAACTCAAAGATATCAAGGGAGTGCCGACATCTTTTCAATCAGAAGTGTTAGCCAAACAGTACGGAGTACCGCTGACAACACTAGATGAAATTGACAGAATTGATGTTGCTATTGACGGCGCTGATGAAGTAGACCCCCACCTCAACTTAATTAAAGGTGGTGGCGCAGCCCACACCCGCGAAAAAGTTGTAGATTACCTCGCAACTCAGTTTATTGTAGTAGTTGACAGTTCCAAAATGGTAGATAAATTGGGTTCGACTTTTCGCGTACCCATCGAAGTAATACCGATGGCAATCACCCCCGTTACTCGCGCCATCGAAAAATTGGGAGGCAAACCAGAACTCCGCATGGGAATCAAAAAAGCCGGCCCAGTAATTACCGACCAAGGTAACATGGTAATAGACGTTCAATTTGATAACCTTGACAATCCTGCGGAATTAGAAAAAAGTTTGAATAATATTCCCGGCGTGTTAGAAAATGGCTTGTTTGTTAACTGTACAGATTTGGTTTTAGTCGGCGAAATCAAAGACGGTAAACCCGTAGTGCGCGAAATTTCTAAATAGGAAATAGTTAGCCCGGGCGCTGCTCGTACCTAGAGTTAATAGGACTTACGCACTGATAGTCAGAAACTGAGTTTTTGCCCGAATCTACGGACTGCAACGAAATATTGTCGTCCATGAAACCCAGTTTCTTAAGCTTGGTGCGTAAGTTCCGACGTTAAATTTCTTTTCTTCCCTCTTCCCGCTTCCTTCTTCCTTCTTCCTTCTTCCTTCTTTTTGATAATGCAATATCGCAGATTCGGCCGCACAGAATTATCCATGCCCGTCTTTTCCTGTGGCGGTATGAGATATCACCACAAATGGCAAGACGTGCCAGTAAATGAGATTCCACCAGAGAATCAACAAAATGTAGAAGCCACAATTCGTTATTCTATCGAATGCGGCATCAATCACATAGAAACTGCTCGCGGTTACGGCACTTCCGAGATGCAGTTGGGCTTAATTTTGCCGCAGTTTCCCCGCGAAAAATTGATAGTTCAAACTAAAGTAAATCCCCAAGCCAACTCCCAGGATTTTCGCGAAGAATTTAATAAATCCTTAGCTTATTTGCAATTAGAATACGTCGATTTATTTTCCCTACACGGCATTAATACGTGGGAATTGCTAGATGACTCCATGCGTCCCGGCGGCTGCATGGATGTTGCTAAACAATTGCAAGCAGAAGGCAAAGTTCGGTTTATTGGTTTTGCAACTCACGGGCCGACGGATGTGATTGTCAAAACCATTGAGACAAATCAATTTGATTATATTAATTTGCACTGGTACTACATCAATCAAATTAATTTGCCCGCAATTGAAGCAGCAAAACGTCACGACATGGGCGTTTTTATTATCAGCCCTTCCGACAAAGGCGGTCAACTCTACAACCCATCGCAAAAATTGGTTGATTTGTGCTATCCCCTGAGTCCGATGGTGTTTAATGATTTGTTTTGTTTGTCGCACCCGCAAGTACATACTTTGAGTTTGGGTGCTGCCAAACCTGAAGATTTTAACGAGCATCTGAAAGCTGTAGAATTGTTAGATAGACCCGATGAATTGTTGCCGCCGATATTAGCAAGGTTGGAAAAGGCAGCGATTGATAAATTAGGAGAAGATTGGTTTAAGACTTGGGATGTCGGTTTACCAACTATCGAAAATACTCCCGGAGAGGTTAACATTCGTGTGATTTTGTGGCTGTGGAATTTGGCGCAGGCTTACGATACGATCGACTATTGCAAGATGCGCTACAACCTCTTGGGTAACGCCAGCCACTGGTTTCCCGGCAAAAAAGCAGATCGCCTCAATGAATTAGACTTGCGCCGCCCTCTCGCCCACAGTCCCCACGCTGCTAAAATTCCCGGTATTCTTCAAGCAGCCGATCGGCTTTTTGGAGGCGAAGCCATCCAGCGCTTGTCCCAAGAATAATCAAAAAAAACCCGGTTTCGAGACAGAAACCGGATTAGTGAACCGGAGCACGTGAGTTAGTTACGCGCACACAATTAGCCTATACTTGAGAAACTCTCACAACCATCGCCCATCCGTCTCATCCATTCGGGCGATACCACTTTTTTTCTCAACTCACTCCCATTTTGCTTTAATCTGAGATAAAACAGTTAATAATTCACTTAGGTACTTTTTATGACTCTCAAACGCCGAGATTTCTTGTATTTGGTGACTGCTACCGTCGGAGCTATTACCGCAGGTGCTTGCCAAGCGTCAGGAAATAATGTATCGCAAGCAAGTCCCATTGCAGAAAGTCCAAAAACAGCCCAAACTCCCGGCCCTTTTACACTGCCGCCTCTGCCTTACGAATACAACGCTTTAGAACCGCACATCGACGCGCGGACCATGCAATTTCACCACGACAAACATCACGCCGCCTACGTTAAAAACCTCAACGATGCTGTCAGTAAATACCCGCAACTCAAAAATATCACTGCGGAAAATATGCTACGAGATTTGAGCAAAGTGCCAGAAGATATTCGCACAACCGTGCGTAACAATGGCGGCGGACACCTAAATCACAGTATGTTTTGGGAAATCATGGGTCCCAACGGCGGCGGCGAACCCACAGGGGCAATTGCAACAGCAATCAAGCAAGATTTCGGCAGTGTTAGCGATTTTCAAGCCAAATTTAATGAGGCTGGAACTAAGCGTTTTGGCAGCGGTTGGGTTTGGCTGGTTCGCAACAAAGCAGGCAAACTAGAGATTGCAACTACGGCAAATCAAGACACTCCTTTTATAGATGGCAACTATCCAATTATGGGCAATGATGTTTGGGAACACGCTTATTATCTCAAGTATCAAAACCTCCGCGCCGACTACTTAAAAGCTTGGTGGAACGTGGTTAATTGGACGGAAGTTAACAAGCGCTACGAAAAGGCGATATGATTTTTTTAAACCGCAGATAAACGCAGATAAACGCAGGTGGAATTTTATCTGCGTTTATCTGTGTTTATCTGCTAATATCTGCGGTTTAAAAATCCCAATCTCATAACTACAAATTTATTCAACTTTCCGCAAGTAAACGCAGTGCCGCGCCCCCTGACTCGTCGGCGTTGTGAATGCTTCGACTGACTCAACTGTGCCGCCCAAATGCTCGATCGCCCTTTGCAACTCCGTCTCTTCCTCCACCGTCCAATTTCCTCGGTAAAGTACAGCCAAACCGCCATTTTTCAGCAGGGGCAGCGCGCATTTAGCGCAGAGAGGAGCGGCTCCAACTGCTCTCAGAAGTGCTAGATCGTAAGCTTGTTTGTGATGCGGCTGTCGGGCAATTTCATCAGATCTACCCAACAAAGTCACAGCATTTTCTATCCCTAAATACGGCAAAACTGTTTCCAAGAAAGTAATTTTTTTGCGGGTTGAATCCAGGAGAGTGACAGATAAATGCGGTAGGACGATCGCGATCGGCAAACCCGGAAAACCGCCACCAGTCCCAATATCAATCGCTTTCAACACCGATTCAGCGGGCAAATCGGCATTTTCTGCCAAATTGTGATGAGGTGGCAACAGTCTCGCAATTCCCCGTAGAGAATCCCACAAATGTTTTTCCCAAAACTCAACAGGCTCAGTAATTCGAGTTAAATTCAAGGAACGATTTCCCTCAACAATCAACTCGTAAAGCCGCTGAAACTGTTGCTGCTGCGACTCATCTGGCTGCCAATTCAGCGTTTGTTGCCACAATTCATTCATTTCCGGCAACATCATAATTTCCGTCTGGTTCATTTTCTAATAACTATTGAAAGAACTATTGACTAATGACTACTGACTAATGACTGAGAGGGCGGGTTTTGCCTTTTTTTAGTCATTTGTATCAGATATCCTTAGCTAAACCCGCCCCTACAAAATGCTAATGACTACTGACTAGCCTTCGACTTCGCTCAGGCTAAAATTACTACTGACTACTGACTACTGACTACTGCCAACTGGCTACTAACAACTGCCAACTGCCAACTGCCAACTGACTACTGACTCACACAACTCGTTTCCTTAGCTTCTAATTTAGCCCGATCGACCTCCTGCAAATCACCGTGATCTAAAGTCCAAAATCGATCGGCAACGCTCAGCAAATCGCTAGCATCGTGAGTAACAATCAACAAAGTCCAGTGATTTTTCAACTTGCTCAACAAGCTTACCAACTGCCGCCGCATCGACCAATCCAAACCCGCCGTCGGTTCATCCAATAGTAGCAAATGCGGCTGCCGAATTAGCTGCACCGCCAGCGCTACCCTGCGCTGTTGTCCGCCGCTCAAAGCGTGGGGGGAAGCGCGCAGCGGCAAATGTCCTAGTCCCACTTCTGCCATTGCTGAGTTAATTTGTTCTTGTCCCAATTCAGGATGACCCAACCGCAATTCTTCTAAAATTGTGCCTCCGCAAAAATGCCTTTCTGGAAACTGAAACACTAAACCTCCTAATTGTTGCAAGTGTTCCGGTGTTAATTCTTGTTCCCGCCAACGGATGTCGCCGCTAGTTTTTTCCGCTAAACCTGCTAATATTTCTAATAGCGTACTTTTGCCTGAACCGCTGCGACCCACAATCAGCCCCATTTGCTGCGAGGGCAGTTCTAAGTTAATATTTTTCAGAATAGGATTCGGACAGGCGGTAGGATGATATACTAAGTTTTTTAGATAAAGCATTAATGGCAGTTGTTAGTTGGCAGTTGGCAGTTGGCAGTTGGCAGTCAGAAAAATAGTTATTGTTGGATGAGGGAACTCCTGGTTGTCCTATTGATAGTTAAGGTGGTTTTTGGCTCGTGCCGATCGCACACAATTATTTTACATAAATCTTTACAAAAGTTTCCTTCTTTTTCAGGATTGGCGTTTGATTTTTCTGTTATTTCATGGTATATTATTAATAATCGAAATCTGTCCTTTAATATATATTACAAGTCACACTCCCATTATTAAAATATACCTCAACAACCACAAAAAATCAAGCAAATTTCACTCTTTTTTTGGTCGCGGCCCGAAAGTCTGAAAATTTAACTCTCTTGTTTCTAGTTTACAGTATATTACATTGAGAGAATTGACGATGACGAAAACCCCTTTAGCATCGCTGGGCAAGCAAATGTTAGGTTCTAAACAGACAGTGCGGGCGATGATCATCGCCTGTGCAGGAGCGATCGCCCTCAGCATCTGCATTAACTCAGCAGTAGCGGGCGATCCCTTTCGCAGCAGCAACCCGCAGGCGATCGGCCCCAACACCGAAACCGCTTTCAAAACAATGTTTCAGCAAGGAAACTACAAACAAGCAAAAACTCAAATTCAACAAGCACTATCAGCCGAACCAAACGAGCCGCTAGTCTATGCAATGGCAGCTTCCCTCTCATACATCGAGCAGGACTTCAACTCGATGAATTCCTACGCACAAAAAACCCGCGAAGTCGCCGAAGAATTAAGCAAAACCAACCCACTGCGTGGCAACATCTACACAGCAGCAGGTCACTTTCTAGAAGGATCGCACATTATAGCCAAAGAAGGAACAGCCAAAGGCGCGCCCCAAGCTTTGAGTAAATTGCGAGTAGTATTTCAATACCTAGAGGCCGCCGATAAAATAGCGCCCAACGACCCCGAACTTAACCTGATTAAAGGCTACATGGACTTAATTCTAGCCACAAACCTGCCCTTTTCCAACCCCAACGAAGCCATTCAAAGACTGGAACAAAAAGCCTCTCCCCGCTACTTAGCTTATCGCGGCATGGCAGTAGGCTATCGAGACTTGAAAAAGTACGATCGCGCTTTAGAATTTGCGAACAAATCCCTAGCAGAAACGCCAAATAATCCCGAAGTTCTATATCTAAAAGCACAAATCTTGTTTTCCCAATCCCAGGGGAAAGACGGCAACAAAACCTTACTTGAGGAAGCCCGAAAAAACTTCGACGCAGCCTTAGCAAAACCCGACCAACTGCCGCGCAGTTTAGTAGCCGAAATCTTCTTTCAGCAGTGCAGAACCCGCAACCGTCTCGACAGCCAATCTCGCGCCTGCGACCCGATGCGCGATAAAATTAGAGATGCAGATGGAGTCTGGGGGCCGACAGCCTTACCACCACTATAAAAACACCAAAAAACCATGAAAGTACAGTTTCGCGAGTTTAACCCCTTTGACCTCTGGATTTGGCTGAAGTTTAGCAACGTGCCTTCAAACGGTGAAAAACAGTATGTTGAAGAAGTGTTTGACTCTTGGTTTTTCTTGGGAAAACTGGGAGGATTTAATGCGGAAAATTTGCAAGTTCAAGACGAAGGCTTAGATATCAGTCAGATGAATTACGATGTTAATCTAGCCGACCAAAGCATGATGGCTTTAATGCACAATATGGGAGAAATGGAGTATCAAGGTTCTTGGGCTCGCTGTTGGTTTGATTTGGGGACTAGCGATGCAATTGGCCTCGATGTTTTGATTAATGTTTTCCAGCAACTCAGCAAAGAATTCGTAACGATTGAAAAACTGATTATTGGCGGGGAAAATAAAAACTGGCCCATTGAAAATAGTCGCAGTCGAGAGGCGTTTGTTGCTGATAATTAACCGTAGGGGCGGTGTCCCCGTGCCCGCCCTCGCGACTTGCAATAGTAAGGTACGGAACCCGCACCCTAAAATAATTAAATTTCCATAAGCCCTAGACTAAGGTTCATCCTCCCAGATTCAATGCTGCAAGTAAGGAAGGAGAATTAAATAAACTGCAATGCGTGATTTTTCTTGTGGGATGGGCGTCTCGCCCGTCCCTTATAGACGGGCGAGACGCCCATCCCACAAGCTTATTTAAATGATTTAATTCACTCCTCAATCCTCAATCCAAAATCTAAAATCTAAATAGACTAACTGATGGCTAATGACTAATTATGCAAAAATTACCTAATATTCGCGTAATTGTTTTAGGATTAATTCGATCGGGCGATCGCATTTTCGTGTCAGAATGCGAAGATACGGTCAAACAAGACACATTTTACCGAGTTCTGGGCGGCGCCGTAGAATTCGGAGAACACAGCCGCGACGCTTTGCAAAGAGAGTTTCAAGAAGAAATTCAAGCCGAGTTAACAAATATCAAATATTTGGCTTGTTTGGAAAATTTTTTTATTTTTAATGGTCAGGCTGGACACGAATTAATACAACTATACCAGTGCGATTTTGTCGATTCCAAATTTTATGAATTGGAGAGTCTGGATTTTGCAGACGGAGATGGGGAACATACTGCATTTTGGATGCCGATCGATCGCTTTCGATCGGGCGAATTGCGCCTAGTTCCCGAACAATTTATCGACTACTGCGAAAGCTAATAACTCAACCAATGCCAAAAAACAAATACCTGAGATGGGGGAATTAAATCTAAAATATTTGCCCTAGGGGCGTGTTTCACCTGAAAGATTTGCGATAACTAACAGGATGAATAAACCCGCCCCTTCCTTCCGCCCCCGCATTACCCGGAGCTACCTTACACTAGGCAGAGTCCGCAACAGCTCAGAGAGCAAAGAGTTGATAAAACCGAGGGCGATCGCCCCCAGCAAAGCACTCCAAATTCCCCACCGCAAGCGAAACCCATCTACTAGCCAAGCCGCCAATCCAAACATAGCAGCGTTGATAACAATCGCAAACAAGCTATAAGTTGGCAACGCAAATGGTCCAACATTTCCAACAAAAAGCGGCCGCAGAAAAGCATTCAGCAATCCAAAAACTGCAGCCGAAATCATCGCTTTTCCAAAAGTGTCAATGTCCACCCCGATGGGCAACTTGGAAATGATAAAAAAGCTCACAGAAGTAACCAGCCAAGCAATTACCAGCGAAAAGATGTCGATAGTCATGTGCCAATCTCCTTAAAAAAGCTAAACATTAAATCGGAACAACAGCACATCCCCCTCTTGTACAACATACTCTTTTCCTTCACTGCGAACTAAGCCTTTTTCCTTAGCTGCATTCAGCGCGCCCGTAGCAACCAAATCTTCATAAGCTACAGTTTCGGCCCGGATGAAACCCCGTTCAAAATCCGAGTGAATCACCCCCGCAGCTTGCGGTGCTAACATTCCCGCGATAATTGTCCAAGCGCGAGTTTCTTTCGGCCCGCTAGTAAAATAAGTCCGCAAACCCAATAATTCGTAAGTAGCTCGAATCAGAGATTTCAAGCCACCTTCTTTTACTCCCAGAGATTCTAGGAAATCCGTTCGTTCTTCCTCGGATAACTCCACCAATTCTGACTCAACTTGCGCCGAAACTATGACAACCTTAGCATTTTCTGCTTCTGCTACTTCCCGCACTTGTTCGACATAGCTATTTCCTGTTGCTAAATCGTCATCAGATACGTTAGCAGCATAGATAATTGGTTTGTTGGTCAGTAATTCCAAACCTTTAACTAATTCAGCTTCTTCATCTGTGAAATTGTACTGCCGTGCTGGTTTCCCCGCATTCAAAACAGCGACCAATTTTTCGAGTACGTCCACTTCTGCCTGAGCTTCCTTATTGTTGCGGGCGAGCTTGCGAGTGCGATCGAGCCTGCGTTCAATTTGAGCTAAATCTGCTAGAATTAATTCGAGATTGATAATGTCAATATCTCGGATCGGATCGACAGAACCGGCAACGTGAATGATATCATCATTCTCAAAACAGCGGACAACGTGGACGATCGCATCCACAGCCCGGATGTGAGACAAAAACTGATTTCCCAATCCTTCCCCCTGACTCGCCCCCTTCACCAAACCCGCAATATCCACAAACTCCATCCGCGTTGGCACAGTTTGCACGGAATTGGAAATATTGCTCAGCACCTTCAACCGTTCGTCTGGCACTGCCACGATACCCGTATTTGGCTCGATCGTACAGAAAGGAAAATTAGCAGCAGTCGCCTTGGCATTAGCAACCAGAGCATTAAACAAAGTAGATTTGCCAACATTAGGCAGTCCGACAATTCCGGCAGTAAGCATAGCTATTTAGAAACATATCACTGTTTCAAAATATCATAAGCAATAGCAATATATCTGACTTGTGCTTTCTAACTTCCACTGCTAAGCTTAAATAAATATACAACTTAAGGTAGATGGCTCAATGGTTAACCGATGGTTGAGCAAAGTGACGATCGCTGCGGTGCTGTCGCTGCCCCTGTTAGCACTGACAGCACCTAGCGTTTTCGCTGAGAGGAACAAAATTTCGGTGCTTAACAACAGCGGCAAGACGATGACAGTCCTCCAGTCGGGTACTTCCGAGGATGATTGGGGAGAAAACAAGTTAGACGATCCGCTTCCCGATCGGGGCACTTTCACTTTTGAATGGGATTCAGCTGACTTCGAGGGTGATATCTCGGAGGGCTGTGTTTTTGATGTCAGGGCCACATACTCTGACGGCACACAGTCTGATTTGCGTGGTATTAACTTTTGTACAGCGCCGTCGATCAACTTCAGTAATCAGTAAGTAGTTAATCGATAATTTAGGCAAAAACCGAGTTTTTTCAAGTCTGATATTCCACAAAAATATTGGGGACTTTGGAGAAACCGGTTTTTGCGATCGACCTTACAAACAATCTTAAATTTCGCGATCGACTAAAACATCATTTAAACAGGTTCAGGGATTGTCTGAGGAATTGGACTCGGCACTGTCTGAGGAATCGGAGAGGGTACAGTTTCTGGCACCGGTTCGGGAATTGGCTGCGGAATTGGCGCAGGTACCGGTTCCGGTACAAGGCCGGGAATCGGTTCGGGAACGGGGCCCGGCACTGGTGGCGATGCGGGTATAGTCGGCAGCCCCGGTTCGGTACTGGGAATCTGCGGGCCGGGAAATGGAGTAGGGTTGGGAAAAATCATGTTAGTGTTTTGCTCGCTAATAGAGATATTCCAAAAACATTTGGTCGCCACTTCTAGCTATATTTTTCAACAAAAATAACTGAGTTGTGGTATTGTTTTATATCATAATTTTAAACTCAAGAGTGCAGTGAACACATCTATCTAAATAGCTATAATTAATTATTACGGCTGCAGAAATTTATGCCTTTGGCATTAAACTAAGTAGGTGGTTACAAATAAACATTAGATGGGTAGATCGCGTGAGTACAGCAAGAAACTGCCTGAAAGTAAAGGTACTAGCTCAACCCGTCCCTACAAGATATTATGGTTTTTTCATATCGCTCTACTTAGATATCAAATACAGCAATCAGGATTAAGCGTGTCACCAGCAAACTCTCAACAACAAACGCCTCTATTAGATGCCTTGCGCGATCGCACAAATCATCCGCACGCCCCATTTTACGCCCCCGGACATAAACGCGGACAAGGAATCTCTCAACCCCTAATTGACTTATTCGGTGCGACAGTATTTCGATCGGATTTGCCGGAATTGCCGGAATTAGATAATCTCTTTAACCCAGAAGGTGCAATTGCCGAAGCTCAAGACTTAGCCGCCGAAGCTTTTGGAGCCCAATCAACTCGGTTTTTGGCTAACGGTTCGACTTGCGGAATAATCGCCGCCATCTTAGCAACTTGCGGCCCTGGAGAGAAAATTATCTTGCCTCGAAATATCCACTCCTCGGCGATTTCAGGTTTAATTTTATCGGGTGCAATTCCAATTTTTGTCAATCCAGAGTACAACCAGGATTGGGATATTGCCAACAGCATCACCCCAGAAGCCACAGCCGCAGCATTAGAACAACATCCCGACGCGAAAGCAGTAATGATGGTTTACCCAACCTATCACGGCGTCTGCGGGGATTTGCGGGCGATCGCCCAAATTACCCATCAATACAACATACCATTATTAGTAGACGAAGCCCACGGCGCGCACTTTAACTTTCATCCAAACTTGCCAGAACCAGCACTATCAGCCGGTGCCGATTTAACAGTACAATCAATCCACAAAACCCTCGGTGCAATGACACAAGCATCGATGCTGCACCTCAAGGGCGATCGCATAGATATCCAAAAATTAAATAGAGCATTGCAGTTAGTACAATCTACCAGTCCGAGTTACATACTATTAGCATCCCTAGACGCAGCCCGCCAACAAATCGCACTCCACGGCAAAGAGTTAATGGCGCAAACTTTACAGCTAGCCGAAAAAGCGCGATCGCGCATTAGTCAAATTCCCGGCTTATCTGTTTTAGAACCATTAAATACTCCGGGTTGTGCAGCATTAGACCGCACCAGGCTAACAGTAAAAGTATCAGATTTAGGAATCACAGGATTTGCCGCCGATGAAATTCTGCACTCTCAACTCGCCGTCACCGCAGAACTTCCCATGCCCCGACATTTAACATTTATTATCAGCTTGGGAAATACAGAATCAGATATTGACAATTTAGTTAAAGCTTGTACTCTTTTAGAAGGAAGAAGGAAGAAGGAAGAAGGAAGTTCGGCAACGGATTCTGTAACGGATGTAACGGATGTAACGGATGTCAGGAAGAAGGAAGAAGTCCGAAAGAAGAAGTCCGAGAGAAGAAGGAAGATGTCCGATGGAAGATTTGCCCAATCTCCCACTCTCCCACTCTCCCCCTCTCCCCCTCTCGTCTCCCCCCGCGAGGCTTTCTTTTTCCCGGCGGAAACAGTATCCGCAGACAAAGCAGTCGATCGCCTGTGCGCCGAACTCATCTGTCCCTACCCCCCAGGAATACCAGTCCTGATGCCCGGTGAAATTATTACCCCAGCAGCCGTTGACTACCTGCAACAAATCCTGGTCGCCGGCGGAAAAATTACAGGTTGTAGCGATCCCGGCCTCCAAACTCTCAAG
This sequence comes from Microcoleus sp. N9_A2, assembly GCF_036701775.1. Classification (NCBI taxonomy): domain Bacteria; kingdom Bacillati; phylum Cyanobacteriota; class Cyanophyceae; order Oscillatoriales; family Microcoleaceae; genus Microcoleus; species Microcoleus sp. N9_A2. The sequence continues at coordinate 167,308 of NZ_JAUBRH010000005.1, forward strand.
GTTGTGCGACAGTAAATATTAAGGCTTGGGGGAAATAGGGAGAATTTCTACTTCTTCCGCGAGTTCCAACTTCGGTCTTGCTTCAATCAAAAATCAAAAATCAAAAATAGAACTATGCTTTGGCCCTACGTCACTCCAGGCATTCCCGATGACTTATTTGAACGTTTACCGGGAATTCCCATGAGTAAGCGAGAAGTCCGACTGCTGTTAATCTCCCACCTGCGGCTGAAAGCAGATTCAGTCGTGTGGGACATCGGTGCAGGTACTGGTACGATCGCCGTAGAAACAGGTTTGCTGTGTCCCAAAGGTCGGATTATTGCCGTCGAAAGGGACGAAGAAGTAGCAAGCTTGATTCGCAGAAATTGCGATCGATTCGAGCTCAACAACGTAGAAGTCATAGAAGGCAGTGCCCCGGAATGCCTGGAAAACCTGCCTCAACCCCCCCACCGAGTCTGCATCGAAGGAGGTCGCCCCATCAAAGCCATTCTCCAAGAAGTTTGGCGGTACTTGCAACCCCACGGTAGAGTTGTCGCCACAGCCTCGAATTTAGAGAATCTTTACGCCCTTTCCGAAGGGTTCGCCGAGTTGCAAGTCCGCAACATCGAAGTAGTCCAGTCCGCCGTCAACCGCTTGGAGACTCGCGGCCTGAGTCAAACCTTTGCCGCCGTCAATCCCATATTTATTCTCAGCGGCGAAAAGCTGGATTAGAAGTTAGTTGACAGTTGACAGTTAACTTTAACCTGGTTCCTCGGCAGAGCCTGGGAATACATACCCAATGCCCCATGCCCTATGCCCTATGCCCATTCCTAAATGTAATTCTTAATCTTTTTTAAGTTCACTTAACCTTCATACTTAAGAATAGGGGCCACCATAGCTGGATTGACCGCCTGACTTGAGATATTGGATAACGGATGGGGGATAAGGGTTATTTGTGCAAGGGATCAACTCGTGTTCTAGAAAAATCCAAAATCTAAAATCCAAAATCCAAAATCTAAAATCTAAAATCGAATGACCCGCCGCCGTCTGCAAGAGAAATTCATTTATGCCTTGGTCTCGTATCCTCAGTGGAATAGTTGCGATCGCCCTTGCTTTGGGAATGATTATTATGGGGGGATGGTACTTCACCCTCGGCTTTGGAGTCATCGTCTACCTAGGTCAATTGGAATATTTTCAATTAGCCAGGGCTAAAGGCATTGCACCCGCTGCCAAAACTACCTTAGCCGTCAGTCAAGGGCTATTAATTACTGCCGCCCTAGCACCGGAACTCGTAGATGCCATGTTCCCCTTAGCGGGAACCTTAATTTGTTTCTACCTGTTATTCCAACCTAAATTATCGACGATCGCCGATATTGCCTCCTCAGTTTTAGGATTGTTCTACGGCGGTTATTTGCCCAGCTATTGGGTACGGCTGCGAGTCGGCCTCGACCCAGCCAATCTTGCTACAACCCAACTTTCGCAAGCAGTAGCAAGCAATTTGCCGGTTAACATTTACCCGTCCCTGTCTTGGACAAATTCCAGCCATATATCTTTAGGATTGACTTCGCTGCTGCTGGCTTTCTTCTGCATCTGGGCCGCTGACATTGGGGCTTATTTTGTCGGCAAATTCTTCGGTCGCACTAGCCTGTCCCACATCAGCCCCAAAAAAACCGTTGAAGGTGCCGTATTTGGAGTTTGCGGCAGCATCGCCGTGGCAGCGGCTGGGTCTTGGTATTTGCACTGGCCGGGGTGGCCGTATACTGGGGCTGCTTTTGGTCTGTTGATTGGGGTTGCTAGCTTGTTGGGAGATTTAACTGAGTCGATGATGAAGCGAGACGCCGGCGTTAAGGATTCGGGGCAGTTGATCCCCGGTCACGGCGGCATTCTCGATCGCACCGACAGTTATGTTTTTACCGCGCCCCTAGTCTACTATTTTGTCACTTTACTGTTGCCCGCGATCGACTCTTTTTTAATTAATCGGTAATTGGGCATTGGGCATTGGGCATTGGGCATTGGGCATTGGGCATTGGGCATTGGCTATTTATTCCCAGGAGCTACCAAAGAACCAGGTTAAAGCCAACAATCAACAATCAACAGTCAACAGTCAACAGTCAACAATCAACAGTCAACAGTCAACAATCAACAGTCAACAGTCAACAGTCAACTGTCAACAGTCAACAGTCAACTAACTAAGGCAAAACTCTAATTCCCCCCCGACAAACAATCTCCCCCGGACTCAAAATCAACTCTTCTATCTCAACTTCCGGCCCAAAATCAATTTTAAAACCATTGAAATCACTGCTCTTTAATTCTCCATCCATTTCAATTTCTGGTGATTCAAACATCAATTCGCGACCGCTGGCTATCCGCAAACCAGTCCGCAATACAAAAGGAATTTGCCTACCGCCAGCGTGCAAAATTGCAGCCGAAAGCGTCAAAAAACCCGCCTCAATTGCGATCTGCGAATTTTGCAACTTCAGCGACTTTTCCCTATCTGTTAGTGGCAGCATCGTCCGCAAAAATTCGCTCAAAGCTAAGCCAAGTAAAGGCGCTTTCAGCGACGCATTCAAATCCGCTTGGCTAAGCCTCAAAACCCCTGCCACGGGAACGGATTCCAGGAGGCGCAGGGGTTGGCCTTTGAGAGCTTGACCGAGGTTGATGCGAATGCCACAGCCCTCTATGGCAACTTCAGTTAGGTGTAGTCCTTTATACACAGCACCGCGAGCTGCTGCCGTGACTTTGGGGATCGCACCGCTGAAGATTTGTCGATCGCTCCCCTCAATTTTCACCTTCAACTCGTCCACCTGCTGAACTTGCGATCGCAGCCACAACTGCACCGCCGGAGACAGCACCGCGCTCGCGATCCGGCTGCCTGGATTCGGCGAAGGTCTCCCCGGCTCCTCGCCGAGATTAACAGTCCCACCAGAGCCACCAGCCCCATCTCTATTGTCAAATTGAAGAGAGTTTCGATCGACAGTCATAAACAATTTCAGAATAAAAACCCTTAATATTCAAGCACAGAAATTTAACTAGAACTTGCACATCCGGCCTCAAAAACCCGGTTTCTGCACAGATATACGGCTGTCAACCTCTGATTTTCCTTAGAAACCGGGTTGATGAAAACAAGTCCGATTAACTCAAAAATCAAGCAGAAATCTGGCATCAGCAACGCCAGAAGCAGAAAAATTCTCACCTTTCCCCCCTTGGGATCTTGGGTAGTTCACGAGTTGTGCGATCCCCATGAAAAATTCGCGATCGAGCGTATAAATTTAACCAGCAGTACGGGATTTATGGTAGTGTTGGTTTATGGTCGGGTCAGACCCACACCTTTCAAACCAGCCGCAAACCAACGGTGCAAACCTGTGCCTGCCACGAGTCTTTTCGTCGTAGTTTTTGCACAGCATTCAGGGTAATGCCATCAGGACAATCTGCACCGGGCACAAGGAAAATCTGTGCCAGGCCGGGCGTCCTGTAATAATTGGTCAGCATTATAATTTATTCCCAACCAGGAATTGAGCATTGCTAGTACGGTTAATCAATTAACCGTGTCGTGTTTCCTCCCCCACCGCTGGCTCGTTGGGGATTTCCACACTCCCGTCATGTCTGATGAAAGGCTGCAAAAAATCCTCGCCCAGTGGGGCATTGCCTCTCGCCGTCTTGCAGAACAGATGATTGTAGCTGGACGAGTCCGAGTTAATGGCAATATTGTTCGCTTAGGAGAAAAAGCGAATCCTGATCGCGATCTCATCCAAGTGGATGGAATCCCGGTGAAACCAACGGATCGACCCGCAAAGGTCTATCTGTTGCTCAACAAACCGGCAGGCGTAGTTTCTACTTGCAGCGATCCAAGATCCCGATCGAAAGTTCTCGACTTGCTGCCACCACAACTGCGCTCCGGTCAAGGCATCCACCCCGTAGGACGCTTAGATGCAGATTCCACCGGCGCCCTCTTGCTCACCAATGATGGTAAGCTGACATTTTGTTTAACCCATCCGCGTCACTCGATCGCCAAAACTTATCAGGTTTGGGTACGGGGCGATCCCCCGGAACCCATACTACAAACGTGGCGTCAGGGCCTCATCTTGTCCGGCAGAAAAACTTTGCCCGCGAAAGTTAAAGTTATCGATCGCGCGCGAGACGAAACTCTGTTAGAAGTCATTCTATCAGAAGGCAGAAACCGACAGATTCGGCGAACAGCCGAGCTGTTGGGATATCCCGTGGTGCGCCTGCACCGCACAGCCATTGGCCCGATTCAATTGCAGCGGCCCGGTTCGCCAATATTGCCACCAGGCTGCTGCCGACCCCTAGAAGATGCGGAAATTATTTATTTATGGAATCTAGTCAACCTAACATCAATAAGCGTGCCAGTAAATTCCCAGGAGCACAGCATATGACAAAGAATTTATTGTTTTTATTCTTCAAAACCACTAAGCAGAAACGGCACTCCCAAGAGCCAGAAACAGCTCAGAAGAAGCTAGCCGAAATTGGAACTCAACTCCGTCAGTACCGCGAACAGCAGTCGATTTGTTTGGACAAAGTAGCCCTGGTAACAATGATTCGGCGGAATCTGCTACAAGCCATCGAGGACGGTCAACTAGACCAACTTCCCGAACCCGTCTACACTCAGGGTTTGATCAAGCGCTACGCTGAAGCAATGGGTTTGGACGGAACTCAGTTTGCCGAGTTTTTCCCGATCGAACCGCCGCCCCGATCGAGAACCAAGCTATCCTGGCAAGATGGGCCTCAGTTGCGGCCGATGCACCTCTACCTCTTTTACACATTTCTAATTATCTGTTCGGTCAATGTCTTATCTCAGTTGATGAGCGGTTCTGTGACCGCAAAAAACGGTGCGGGAGCCGAAGAACTAGCGCTTGGGCAGAAAGAACAAGCCCGTTTAGCTGCTGAGGCATCTAGCGCCTCAAAAACTCATAAACCGGATACTTACGCCACTGTGGAAGCAGCAAGAACCGGTCAAAATTTAAATAAATCTGGCAATAAACCAGTGATGATTAGCGTCACTTTTAAAGCAGAATCCTGGATGCAGGTTGAAGTCGATGGTAAAACAGAGTTTGAGGGAACTTTGCCGACCGGGACTGTTCGCACCTGGGGGGCTCAAAAGCAATTGGTATTGGTAGCAGGTAACGCCGGCGGCGTAATGGTTGCTGTTAATAACGGACAAGCCGAACAACTCGGAGATCCGGGAGTCGCCAAAGAAGTTGTTTTTAAAGCAAACGAACTCAAGCCTTCAGCACCGCCCAAGAATCAAGGTTGAGTGTTAATGGGTAATTGTTAATGGGTAATAGCTAAGAGCGGGCAGTCCCCAGCTTTTAATTAGAATGTCCGTCTTGATTCACTCACTACCAATTACCAATTACCCATTAACAATTACCCATTAAATAAATTCCGGTTGCATCGGAATAGTCAAATCCAGTCAACAGCGATGCCCTGAGCGAAGCCGAAGGGTCAACAATTCCCGATGGATGGTGCAACCGAAATTGAGAGAATTCATCTGCGTTAATCTGTGTTGCATCTGCCCTCATCTGCGGTCAAACAAAGATAATTTTTCGAACCGCAGATGACAAGGGATTGACGCGGATTAACGCAGATCAAGAGTAGAGAGATAGGAATAATTCCGATGCTAACAGATTTGATATTACCCATTAACAATTACCAATTACCAACTACCAACTACCCCTTACCGACGCTCAATGTTTATTAGGAGCGCGGCCGGAGATGTAAGTCATGCTTTTGAGCCGATCGCGCACCTCCCAATTCAAAGCTTCAGGCCGATACCGCCAGCCCCAATTTCCCTCTGCTTTCCCCGGAAAATTCATCCGCGCGTCGGTATCCAAACCCAACAAGTCTTGATACGGCACAATTGCCAAATTAGCAATAGAAATCCAACCCATGCGGATTAAAGACCAGTGAATTCCTTGGGGATCGATGCAGCCCAAATAACGCAAAACCTCATCTCTTTCGTAGTTTTGCAGTTGATTGAACCAGCCCACAGTCGTGTCATTGTCGTGGGTTCCGGTGTAAACTACGCAGTTGCGATCGTAGTTGAAAGGCAAAAAAGGATCGCCAGGGCCAGCACCGAAAGCAAACTGCAAAATCTTCATTCCCGGAAACTCGTATCGATCGCGCAAAGCTTCCACTTCTGGAGTAATCACCCCTAAATCCTCAGCGATAATCGGCAAGTTACCAAACTTCTCGTTAATTACATCCAACAAAGCTGTTCCCGGCGCTTTAATCCACTCTCCGTACATCGCAGTTTCTTGCCCGCGTTTCACCGCCCAGTAAGCCTCAAATCCTCGAAAGTGGTCGATCCGAGTCACGTCTACATAAGCGAAAATCGCTTCAAAACGCTCCACCCACCACTCAAAATTAGTTGCTTGCAACTTCTCCCAATTGTATACCGGGTTGCCCCACAATTGACCTGTATTGCTGAAGTAATCCGGGGGAACTCCCGCCATTAAAGCTGCTTCTCCGGTGGCTTCATCCAAGCAGAATATTTCTCGATGAGACCATACATCCGCGCTGTCGTGAGCTACATAAATCGGAATGTCGCCAATAATTTTAATGTCCCGCAGATTGGCATAGCGTTTCAACTCCGTCCACTGGCGAAAAAACTCAAACTGGACGTATTTGTAGTAATAAATCTCAGCATTTAGCTGCTGGCGCCACTTCTCTAGCGACTCTGGTTCTCGACGGGCAATTTCTGGTTCCCAATTGTTCCAGCTAACACCGCCAAAGTTGTCTTTTAGTGCCATAAATAAGGCGTAATCTTCCAGCCAACTCTCTTTGCTTTCGCAAAAAGCTGAGAATTCTTTTTGCTGGATGGGGGATGCTTTGGCTTTGAAGTTTTCGCAAGCTTTTTTGAGCAAAGGCACTTTCAGGGCGATCGCCCGCTCGAAGTCTACATAATCGAGCGGAAATTCTGGTAAATTAGCGAAGTCTTCATCGGCGAGCAATTGGTCGTCCCGCAGCAGTTCTGGGTTGATCAGCAGCGGATTTCCCGCCATTGCTGAATAGCACGAATAAGGAGAATTGCCGTATCCTGTCGGCCCCAGCGGCAATACCTGCCAGTATTGCTGGTCGCTCTCTACTAAAAAGTCAATAAAGCGATATGCTTCTATTCCCATGTCTCCCATGCCAAATCGACTGGGAAAGGATGTGGGGTGGAGTAGAATGCCGCTCGATCGGGGAAAAAGCATAATCTATCTAAAGATATAGGATTTAAACATTGACAATTTGACCTATCTTCCCTACCCGTTAAACTTCGCAGTTTTTAGGGCGATTGTTAGGGCAAATACTTTTGTGATTGTCTCATATTTTCTGCGATAACGTGCTTACCCAATATTTTTATGGAACTCTACTCAGAAGTTATGAGTAGAGTTCAAAACATCAAAATCCGAACTTACACGATCGCCCTGCTTTCACAGCTAGGTTTTTTTACCCAGGCTCGTTTGCTGCAATAAAGTATTTTGCTTGATCGCACCCGGTTTCTGCTTAATTTTTAAATCTAACTTTTCTTTTGTTTTCGCTCCATCTCTCTGCAGTCGTAAATTGCCCGCCAAAAATCAGCCATCACTTAAGCAGAGCCAATGCACAAATCAGCCGACTGTTTTGTATCACAAAAAACAGTCGGCTGCGGAATTACCTGAAAAGAGGCTGAGTTTAAGCTTGCTTGTTCAACATTTTCTGCACTTGTTTGAGAGCTATAGTGCCGACGTTGTAAGCAGCCCAGCCGCCAGCCAACAATACGGGCATCAATACTATTAGTATGCGGAAGTCAAAATCCATGAGTTCTCCTCCTAAAGTTTTTTAACAAATTCTCATAATCTATTTGTATCTCATTTTGTCGCCATTCTCCTGACTCTTTAACCAAATATTGTCGCTGAGAAAGTTCCTCTGCCACTGGCAGCCGGATACGCAGGAGGACATCGCTCCCCAAGAATTGAGAGCGAAAGCGAAACTCCTGGGTGGGCGATCGGTCTTCGCTGTACCAATTATCCCACAATCTGTTTGGCAATCCCTTCCACCACCTTAGTTAGAGGGTCGTTAGGGAAGTGCAGCGCAAACACCCCCTTGCTGGCGAGCAGCATCATCTTGTCGCTGTGGGGCAGTACCCCTGCCACTGGGATTTTGTAAATACTCTCTACTTGCTGCTTCAAATCCTCGAAATCCAGCGATTCTGGGGCTTTATTAATCGTCATCAAAATCTTGGGAACTTCTAATTTGCGGGCCACATCTACCGTGACAGCCGTTCCCTGAAAATCTTGCTGATCCGGACGCAGAATCAGCAGCAGGATGTCGGAAATGGTGATGCTGAGGAGGGTTTCTTCGTTGAGCCCCGGGTGCGTGTCTATAAATAGGTAGTCTAAGTTCAAAACCTCGATCAGTTCTTGAAAGCCGTCGGTAAGCAGTCCCACATCGTAGCCTTCCCGCAAAACTCGCGCTATCTCCCCTGCTTTAATGCTCGAAGGAATCAGGTAGAGGCTGCCGTTACTGGCTAATTTTGGCAGCAGCGAACTCACATTGTAGGCCGTATCCGCGATCGGACACCGGCCCCACAGGTAATCGTTCAGGCAGCGATCCATGTTGCTCTCGCTGAAACCGAACAGCACGTGAATCCCGGGCGATTGAATGTCTGTGTCCACAATGGCGACCCGATTTCCGCTGCGAGCGATAATAGATGCCAGGTTTGCTGTCGTGTTCGATTTGCCAGTTCCGCCCCGGTAAGAGTGGACAGAGATGATTTTGGACATGATCTGCGTATGAGCGTAAGAAACGGCGAGAATTAATTATGATGCAATTCTCGATGCAGTCGAGCTGTCTGTCATTCTTCCTTGCCCCCCAAATCCTCCTTGTCTGTTAAACTATCAATTTTTTCATCTTTTATCCTCTTTTCTGCGCCCCTGCGCTGCCGCATCTGTTTGGCTTTGGCTTGCAAATCGCTGAACTCGTCATCGGGTTTGGTTTCTGCTGAACTAGCACCCGAACAGGCATCGCTCGGGGTACCCGTTTTTGAGCTGCTTTCCAATTCAGTCACGGCGGCGCGCTGCTTATGCTGTTTGGCTTTTTCCTGCAACTGACCTAAGTATTCATCTGCCTGACTTTCGGCCTTGGGAAGCTCTGCGTTACTAGCAGTTATTTCTTGGGGATCGGAAGGTGCTTTTTCAGAGGTTTCTTGTTTGCTAATCCTCAGTTTATCTTTCTTTTGCTGCAATTCTTTAAAGAAATCAGATTCTGTGATTTCTGCGACTTGCTGTTCTTTTTTGGCTTGGTCTATTTCGATTTTGAAGACTTGTTTTACTCGATCGCTAATTGCTTTCCCGTATCCGGCTTTATTAAATCTCTCTGCTGATACAATGCTACCGCCCGTTAAGATTAATGCTAAGGCTGGCGCTGCCACAGGCACCCACCCTCCCAACAGAAAAATCCCAAAGCTGATCGCGCAGCACCCGGACAGCAGTGCTGCGAATGTCACTGTCAACTTCGCTGGGTGAGCCATCCGCGATGCCAAGGTTCCTCCCACAATTGACCATCCCGAAATCCACAAGATTTCTGCCCATTCCGGCCAAAACCAAAACATCGGTCTGTTGTCTAAAACGGCACTCAAAATTTGGCTGACTACTTGTGCGTGTGCCACGATACCAGGCATGAATTGGTTGCTTTGCTGTCGCCCACTGTAAGGAGTATAAAAGAAATCTTTAACGGTTTCTGTGGTGTAACCGATGAGCACTATTTTATCTTTAACTAAATTCGGGTCAACTTTCCCTTCTAAAACATCGGTGATTCTGACTTGGTTTGCGACTTGCTGCTTGGAACGATAGTTAATTAATATTTGATATCCCCTGACATCGGCATTTTTGTATCCTCCGTCATTGCTTGCTAGTTGTTTTAATTGGGTTTTTCCCAGCCATAAAGATTGATCGGGGGCGAGTTTGGGAGAGATTTTTTGCCCTTGCAGGTAGCGGAGTGCTAGCTGGAGGTTGAAGGAATATAAAACTTGAGAATCGTCATTGCAAAAATGTTTTTGGGCCGAGGAGTTGCCCTCAATGGTCGGCGGTTTCATAAATAATAAAGCCCTGCGGAGTATGCCACCCGGATCGACTCCGAAATCTGCAAATCCGACCCGGTTTTCTGGCAGCCCCGGCGCAGGTGGAGAACCTGGATTGTCGGGGTTCCCGTCGGTGACTAAACATACCCCGATAATGCGATCGCTTTTTTGTAAAAGTTTAGTTAATTCCTCGCGCCCGTCTCCTAAAGGTACGTCTCGCAGTACATCTAAACCGATGACTGCCGGCTGCATTTTGTCAAGTTTTTGTAAGATTTCAGCTATTTTGCGATCGGATATCGGCCACTGTTTCAGTTTCTGAATGTCTGCTTCGGTAATCCCCACAACTAGCAAACGCGAGTCTGGCTGTTCTTCGGGACGCCACCTCACCATTTGGTCGTAAGCGCTTAATTCTAATGGTTCGAGTATTCCTAGCTGTCGGGCTCCCATCAAGGATAATGTTACTGCCGCGCTGGCAATTAATACAGACTTAGCCAATGCTAGTGATGGTTTATACATTAGACTCAATTGAGTCGCTGCCGATCGAATGTTGTTAGATATTTTACTCATCTGAATCCTTACGAAGCCCCGTGTCTTTAGACCGGGGTTGCTTACTATCCCAGCATAAAAGTTTGACTCGTTTCTGGAACAGTAGTTGTTTCACATTTCCCGCCTGCTGGAGACTTCCTCCATCTTAGAACACTCGGAAACTCCGACCACTTTGTTACAAAAATTTACAGTACGTGGCGAGCAACTGTATCCAATGATACTTGCGACCTAGGCAAGCTGATTTTTCCGACAGAGAATCACTTGCCGTTCGAATTAATTAATGTTATTGATGATATGTCAAGGTTTAAATTGTGTATCTGCGCCCTAGACTAGCCCTCGACTAGCATCTCAAAAATATTTGTCGCCATCAGCGAATGCCTGTGTTTGCAATTATAGTGAAAGGTACAACAAAATGAAACGTTTTCTACATCGGGCTACACTTGCGATCGCCGTATCTGCGATCGCAGCTACCGTACCCAGTTCACTGGCACCGATGCGCGCACAATCTCAGCCGCTTCTACTGAGTCAAAATGTTAATTTCAAGCCTCCCGACGTAACAGCCCCGGCCGGCCGACAAGGAGGGACACATCGTGGCAACAAGCTTTGTCCAGCGGGTTTATCTATTACTCCTTTAGTGCCTCCAACTAATATCGGTTTAACCCTAACAGATTCTCCCACAATTTTTGTCTATATTCCTAACACCTCGCCCGAAATTGAGTTTACTTTGCTCAACGAAAACGAGGACAAAGTGGTCTACGAAAAAACATTTAAACTTGAAAAATCGGGGATTGTTGGAGTTAGTATTCCTGCCACCGTAGACAACAACAAATCCCTTGAAGTTGGCAAGCGATACGTATGGTCATTTTCGATGGTTTGCGACCCCGAAGATCGATCGGCGGATTTAGTTGTTAAAGGGTTCGTGCAGCGCATAGAAGCCCAGGCAACTCTCAAGAGCGATTTGGCAGATCCCGACCCGATGACTAGGCTCAACGTTTATGCTCAAAATGGGATTTGGTACGAAACTCTTGCTACTTTAGCCCAAATGCGGCGCCAGACACCGGAGGATGTGAAGCTGACAGCCAAGTGGACGCAATTATTGCAGTCCCAAGGACTGGAATCAGTTGCAGCTCAACCACTGGTTGCGCCTCTTTAAATCTCGCTATTTCTTAAAGTTTTGTCAGTCTTCCGATGGCGATGTGAAAATTAACCCATTTACTCGATCGCGCCCGGGGTTAACACTCCGGGTTAAAATTAGAGATGCAATCTATAAATATTTCTACAAGTTGGTGGAAAAATGAAACGTTTTATACATTTTACTGCACTGGTGATGACTGTATTGGCGATCGCAGTTACTCTCCCCAGTTTGCTTACACCGATGCAGGCTGTGCCTGCACCCATTCTGCTGAGTCAGAATGTTAATTTCAAACCCCCAGATGTAACAGCCCCCGACAACAGGCAAGGGGGGACGCATCGAGGCTGTAAGTTACGGGATGGTTTATTCATTACTCCCTTAATACCTGAAAGCAATATTGGCTTAACGCTAACAGAGTCGCCAACATTTTTTGTATATGTTTCTCAACCGGCGGCTCAAGTAGAGTTTATTTTGCTAAACGCAGATGAATCAGAAGTAGTTTACGAAACTACTTTAAAAAATGACAAAGCCGGAATTGTTGGAGTTAGCCTTCCTGAGAAAGACCCGACAAAAAATATTGAGGTTGGTAAGCGATATGTGTGGTCGTTTGCACTAGCCTGCGATCCTCTGGAGCGTTCTGGAGATTATATTGTTAAAGGATGGATGCAGCGAATTGAACCCCAGGGAAATCTCAAGAAGGATTTGGCAAATCCCGACCCTATGGCTAAGGTGATTGCTTATGCTAAAAATGGGATTTGGTACGAGACTCTTGCTACTCTAGCCGAAATGCGACGAAAAGCTCCTGACGATCCGATGCTGAAAGCAGAGTGGACGCAATTGTTGCAGTCCCAGAAACTAGAAGCGATCGCCGATAAACCGCTAGTTCAGTCTTTTTAATCGAGACTATTCACCCAAATTCCAAATCCCAAATCTAAAATCTAAAATCGCTTGATGACTAATAACTCTCCAACAATTCTAGCCCTTGATTTTGACGGTGTGATTTGTGACGGACTAATCGAATATTTCCAAACAGCTTGGCGCAGCTACTGTCAAATCTGGAAACCAGTCGAAACAGTGCCAGATCCAGATTTAGCTTTGAGTTTTTACCGAGTGCGCCCCGCCATCGAAACTGGTTGGGAAATGCCACTGCTGATTCGCGCACTGCTGACAGAAATTACGGAAGAGCAAATTCTGCTGGATTGGCCCAATATTGTACCCAATTTATTGACCGAAAATAATTTGAAAGCCCAGTCTGTCGGCGCTATGTTGGACGGATTGCGCGATAACTGGATTGCTGAGGATTTACCTGGGTGGCTGTCTTTGCACCGTTTTTATCCAGGGGTAGCCGATCGCCTGCACTCTTTGCAGGATAGTTCGGTTAAAGTGGCGATCGTCACTACGAAGGAAGGTCGTTTTGTCCGAGAACTTTTACAGCTAGCTGGCGTACAAATACCGTCGGAGTTGATTTTTGGCAAGGAATACAACAAGCCGAAACATCAAATCTTGCGAGAATTTTTGGCAGCGTCTGGTAAAGATTCGATTATTTGGTTTGTAGAAGATCGGTTAAAAACTTTGCTGTCGGTGAAGCAGCAGCCGGATTTATCTCAGGTGAGGTTGTTTTTGGCTGATTGGGGTTACAATACTTTGGCAGAACGGGAATCTGTGGCTCAAAATCCACCAGTTCAATTGCTTTCTCTGTCGCAGTTTGCCGGAGATTTTGCCGATTGGCTGCCGCTCGAATCTTGATGTTAGATTTGTTGGCTGGTGGGTTTTTTTCGATTGCCAGAGTCAAAAAAAATCCACAATTTTTTACATTTTGGGGTTGACTGTTGCGGCGCTGGCATGGTATTTTTAAATAATGGGATGGTTGCGAAAATAATATTTTTAGACGCACTCCCATTATAAGATAAACATAACAGGAATTTTCAAAAAAAGCAAGGATATTGAAAAAAAAAATCGATTTTTTTTTGATACAGTTTTGGAGGCTATCTTGAGCTGAAAAACCAGATTTTATTACTGTTCCTACGGGTTATAATCTGTGTAGTTTCGTCCGTCAAACCCAGTTTCTGGCAAAAAAAAGCAAGCTTCGGAACCCAAAATTTGAAAAGTGTTTTGATGATTTCTCAGATTTAGGGCTGGCGCATCGGGTGAGAAACCCGGTTTCTAGGAGTTTTGGGTCCAGGAACGAGAAATAGAAGGAAGAAACCGGGTTTCTGAGTCGCAAGTGCGATCGCTCCATCAACTTGAAAGCTTTCTAATATTGAGACTTAAAACTAATGCTCGATTTAACTAAAGCAGCTAAGGCAATGCAGGGAATGAGCCAACATTTGAATGTGGAAGCTCAGGCGGCTCGCCAACGTTTGGAAGTGGCTCAGAATTTGCTGGTTAAGGCAGCAGCGGGACAAGAAAAATTGGTGGAATTGCAAGAGAATTGGCACGATCGCACTTTATTTAATGCTGCTACGCCGATCGAGCCTTTGGGCGATCGCACCTACATTACCGCACCCCCCGCCGCTCACACAGTCTTCGCCACAGACGGCTCGCAAATTTCCCCCAACCATCACGAAATAGCCTACTGCTACCTGCTAAACGTCGGCACAGTCATGCTGCACTACGGGCAAAGCCGCCACCCAGTTTTAGACAGCGTACCCGAGGTTTTCTACAAACCCGAAGACTTGTACGGTTCGCGACAGTGGGGAATTAGAACAGAAGAATGGATGGGATACCGGCGCGCCGTTTCCGAAGCAATTGCCTTAGCAGAAATGGGCTGCAATTGGGCAAAAGTTAACGACAATAAATTGCCCGCGCCAGCTTTAGCAATGGTAGATGGTTCCCTGATTTATTGGTTTTTGGAACAGTTACCCAGCGAAGCGCGCGATCAAATTTTGCTGCCAATTTTAGAAGCTTGGGACAAGTTGCGTTTAGCAGGAATTCCGCTGTTAGGATACTTAAGCGCTTCTCGCAGCAGCGAAAGTTTATCTTTTTTACGGTTTGAAGCTTGCACCCACGAAGTACCAGACTGCATGACAAATTGTCCGAACGTCGGATTTGCCGCCACAATTTCTTTCGCCGAAAAAGCACCTTGTCAAGAATTTGAACCTTTGCGGGATGCCATATTGTGGGCAACAATCCTCTCACCGGGACAAAGAAGCCCTTTGTGGAAATCCCAAGCTCGAATTTTAGATTTGTACGGCCTCAATTCAGTTTATTTCTGTTACGTTCACGTTGGCACAGAAATTGCTAGAATAGAAGTGCCGGAATGGGTAGCACAAGATAAAGCACAGCTAGATTTAGCATTAGGAATGATGCTGGCTCAAGTACACAAAGGCGGCGGGTATCCGGTGACGCTAGCAGAAGCTCACAATCAAGCGGTAGTCACGGGGGGCGATCGAACTCGCTTTTTCGCTTTGTTAGAGCAGCAAATGATTAAAGCCGGCTTAAAAAATGTCGGAATTTCTTATAAGGAAACACGGAAGCGCGGCAGTATTGCTTGAATCAAACATGACAGTAAAAAATGTTATATGCCAATAGAACTAATTATCTTAATCGCTTCCTTACTTGTATCTTGGCTAGTCTTTAATTGGGCGTTTAAAGTGTTGAAAGCCAGCATCGGAACAGCGATTGCTTTAGCAGCAATTGTGCTGGCGATGCAGTTATTGTTTGGCATCGGGCCAAATCAGCTTTTCCAACATATAATTCACTTGCCGGAAACCCTAGGGAAAATGATTTCAGGCAAGTGAATCAATTTGAGATTTTGGATTTTATATTTTAGATTTGTTCTCACATCTAAAATCTAAAACCGCAAATCTGCCGACTTTAGGAAAAATATTCCCTCTTCCTTCCTTAGACTACGCTGACTGACAAGTCTTTTTACCCGATCGCGTAGCCTTCTTCCTTCGGTCAACTGTCAACTGTCAACTGTCAACTGTCAACTGTCAACTGTCAACTGTCAACTGTCTAACTTCCCAGCATTTGCAACTTGTACAAACTGGCATACAACCCTTCTAGCTGCAACAACTCTTCGTGGCTGCCCGATTCTACTAACTGCCCGCGTTTGAGCACTAAAATACGATCGACATTTCGGATAGTCGAGAGCCTGTGGGCAATAATTATCGCCGTTCTGTCCGCCATCAAACGCTCTAGAGCTTCTTGAATTAAAGCTTCCGTCCCCACATCCAAACTAGCAGTTGCCTCGTCTAGAACTAAAATACTGGGATTGCGAATAGCGGCGCGAGCAAAGGCTAATAATTGCTTTTGTCCCCCCGAAAGATTGGTTCCCCGTTCCCGCAATTGCGTATCATAACCTTGAGGCAACTGTTCGATTAAACGGGCAACATTTGTCTTTTCTGCTGCTGCTTGAATTTCCTCAATCGAGTAACTTTCTCCCAGGCTGATATTGCTCTTCACGTCACCAGCAAAGAGAAAGCCATCTTGGATAATTACGCCTATGTGCCTGCGTAACTCTGCTTGAGGCAAATCCCGAATATCGACATGATTAACCAGAATCCGTCCTCGGCTAGGTTCGTAAAGGCGGCACAGGAGACGGATAATCGAACTTTTGCCCGCACCGGTGGGGCCAACTAATGCTACTTTTTCCCCGGATTTGATGGTGAAATTGAGGTTTTGCAGGACATATTCGTCTTCTTTGTAAGCAAACCACACGTTGTCAAATTGGATTTCTCCCGATTCAGATTGCTTTGATTGGGCATGGGCAAGTAGGGATTTTTGATTGTTAGTGGATAGGCGATATTCAGAAGTTACAGGAGTTTGATTATTCTCTACCAATTCTTCCTCATTTGAAGATAAATTATAGGCAAGTGCCTCTGGATGACCTGCCATCAGCAACGGCGAATAATATTCCCTTCTTCCCTCTTTCTTCTTCCTTCTTCCTTCTTCCTTCTTCCTCAAATCCGTTACATCCGTTACATCCGTTACATAATCCGTTGCCGAACTTCCTTCTTCCTTCTTCCCGCTAGTTGGATCTTTAATTTCGATCGGTTCGTTGAGAATATCGCTAATCCGTTCGACAGCGGTAAATCCGGCTTGAATTGCAGTGAATTTCTCAGCAAATTGCCGCAGCGGATCGAAAAGACGCTGAGCAAATAAAATAAATGCCGAGAGAGTACCGAAGTTAAGATTACCGGCTAAAACCCTTTGGCCGCCCATCCATAAAACGGCTGCGATCGCCACTAAAGCAATCCATTCTAATGTCGCAGATACGGCGGAGTCGTAAAAAATAGTTTTATCGACTGCTTTAATGTAGCGTTTATTGGTGACTCTAAACAATTCTGAGTTGAATCTTTCGCGGCGGAATAGCTGCACTACGCCAATACCAGTCAGGTTTTCTTGCAGTTGGGCGTTGAGCTCGGACAGTTCTTCTCTGGTATTGTAATTTGCTATGCGATATTGGTACTGGAAATAAATTATGACTGCGGTAATTGGTATCATCATCAGCACCAACATTAAAGCTAGTTGCCACTGCATGGTAAACATGAAAATGGCAATTACTAAAATTGAAAATAAATCGCTGACAATGCCGATCGCCCCTGAAGAGAAAACCTCTCCCAAAGCTTCCACATCGCTGGTGAGGCGAGTCATCAATTTACCGACAGGAGTGCGATCGAAAAATCTCACTGCTAGCGATGTGACGTGGGCGAACAAATCATTTCTAATATCAGTAGTAATTATTTGCCCTACTTTCGTGACTAAATAGCCTTGAACTGATTGCAGTGCTAATCTAAGTGTTATAGTTAGCATGAGCAAAATAGCCAAAATATTCAAGGCAGCAGAGAGAGGCAATCCCCGCAAGAATTCGTAGGTAGGTTCCGAGCGAATTACCGAAATGGCCTGCCCGATGAGAATGGGTTGAATTGCTCCTGAGACTGCTAGCGGTACTAATAGTGTGATCGAAATAATCAGCAAGCGTTTGCTGCGGGTTGCATAAGATGCCAACCTCATGAATAACCGCCAGTCTGTTTCCTGGCCGGATTTGTTTTTGGTGTCTGCTACTGGTGAGGAAATGGTCATTGATGGCAAAAACTGTACAATTTATCTAAGTCATAATTGTAACAAATAACTAGACCAAGCTCAAAAAACAGAACACCCAGATCCCCGACTTCATAAAGAAGTCGGGGATCTAAAGAAAGGTTATAATGTCATCATGCAAGAGATAGAGACAGCCCGATTGTATCTGAGACAATTTAGGCCAAATGACTTAGATGAGCTGTACCGCATCTACAGCGATTCAAAAGTGATGAAATATCTGAGCGAAGGCGTCAGAAGTAGAGAAGAAACAGCAGCCGATTTATTTGAAATAATCGCTGATTGGGAAAAACACGCTTTCGGTTTGTGGGCTGTTGTCAATAAACAAAACAACCAGTTAATCGGCGACGGGGGGCTGCGATTTTTAAGCAAAACACCTGAAGTAGAAGTCGGTTACGTGTTAGCAAAAGCGTATTGGGGGAAAGGTTTAGCATCGGAAGTTGCGGCGGCCAGCATCAAGTACGGATTTGAAGTATAGAAGTTAGAAAAAATAGTCGCAGTTGCAGATACCGAAAACAGATCCTCGCGGCGGGTAATGGAAAAAATGGGGATGAAATACCAGCATAACTTTGACTATCGCGATCGCGATCGAGTATATTATTCAATCTCGCGAAAAATCTACCAGTCAAAAGTAGTTGAGTTGAGTTGAGGAAGGAAATCCAACCAAAATGTTTGTAGCAAGACTTATCAAAACTGGTATCATAATCTAGTAGTAGAAATTATATTAATCATGCAAGAAATAGAAACAGCCCGATTGTATCTGAGACAATTTACGCCAGACGACTTAGATGAGCTGTACCGCATCTACAGCGATCCGGAAATCATGAAATACCTCGCAGGAGTTAGAACTAGAGAAGCAACAGAAATCGCCATTCATACCATGCTCAAACGTTGGGAAGAAAACAACTTTGGAATGTGGGCTGTAGTACATAAAATAGACCGTAAAATGATTGGTCGCTGCGGACTTGGTTTTCTGGACAACACACCGGAAGTTGAGCTTGGCTATGTACTCAACAAACTTTATTGGAATCAAGGATTGGTGACAGAAGCATCTTTGGCTAGTCTAAATTATGGATTTGAAATATTACAGCTTGATAGAATAGTTGCGATCGCCCGCCCAGAAAATATCGCCTCGCAGCGGGTGATACAGAAAGTTGGCATGAAATATGAAAAAAATGCTCATTATTACGAAACAGATGTAGTATATTATTCTATATCGCGAGAAAGTTACCAGTCAAAAGTAGTTTTGTAGGGTGCGCTAGGCGCACCTTACTGCATTTAAATTACTCGCATCGCAGATTGGCATTATTGTCGGCTGACAACTACGAAGTTTTTTGCAATTGCTTGTTAACTTTCTGAATTTTCTTAGCAAAATACTCTTGTCGGTGTCCCAATTTTTTAGCCACTTCTAACCCTTTTTGATAGGATTCCAAAGCCTTATCGTAAGCCTTCATCTCTTGATAAACTTGACCGATATTGTCATAAGCGTTCATCAATCCGTAGAAATTGTAAGCCCGCTCTTCTAACAGCAACTGCATTTGATAAATCCGCAAAGTCTGCTCCCACTGCTTTTGCGCTCGGTAAAGCAATGCTAATTTATCCAAAGCTTCGCTAGCTTGGGCATACTGTTGAATGGGGACGGCTAAATTGTATGCTTCCTGATAGTATTGAGCGGCTAAATTGATTTGGCCTATGGTTTGGTAATCGCTGGCGATCGCAATTTTGAGCGGTGGTATGGCGCTGGGATTTTGCAGGTTGACATACACTGATGCTAGTTTTTCACGGGCGGCGATCGCCTTTAGGGGTTGTTTCGACTGCTGGTAAACGTAGGCCAACTGTCTCAGAGTATCTACCTCAGTTGGAGGAGTTACAGGCTGCGGCGGCGCGCCGTTTCCCGCAACTACAGCAGAATTTGGCACAGCCGAATTAGCAGCAAATAAAGCGCGGTTTTCCTGAATTAAAGTTGCCAATTCCTCATACACCGGAGCAGCTTTATCGTAACTCAGCCAATTGATGTGAATAAGTGCGAGATCCTTCAAAATCTGACCTTCAGCCAATATATCTTGCTTTTGGCGCGCATTTTCGAGAATTTGTTGGTAAACTTCTACAGTCGGCCCTTTAGCGCGCACCTGCTGAAAAGCCGCAACCAAGGTGGGGAGCAACTCAGTATTAAGTGGTACTTGAGATTTGACTTGTTTTTGAATTGCTTGCAACCGTTTAGTAATAAGCTGTAGTTCGAGGTTTTTACCGTTACTCCAAGCAGCACTTCCCACCCGACTCAAAGCAGCAATTTCTGCCGCCGGGCCCAGATACCTCCGCAGCCGCAATTCTCGGAACCAAATTTCAAAAGCACCCGCGCCGTCTCCAGCTTCCAGTTTAGTCGCTGCTTCTAAGTTTAACTCCTCCAAAGCCGCTGTCAGTTCGTCCCGCTGAGTGCTGCTCAAAGATTCGTTAGCGGGAGCTAGGGGATCGGGTGTGGTAATTTCTAGAGGATTAGGAGAAAATTGATCGAGGCCTGGTGGATTAGTTTGGGCGCTAGCAATAGAACCAGCACACAGCCACAAGAAAAGCAAGCACCCAATTGGCACATAACTTCTCATTCTCAAAATTGGGTTGCCGCGATTCGGCATCTCTTCTGGAAACATCAAGTTTTGCATATCTACAAAACGGTATAAATTATGTCACAAAGATGGCACAAAAGCAAACTGTTCAACAAGAGCAACAAAATAAATTTTACCGCACTCAGCAATTATATTGATTTAAAGACGCTGGGCGATCCTCTTCGTTGGCGTAGCCCCCGTAGGGGCGGGCTTCGCCAACGTATTTTACGCTTATTTAGTTTAGCCCTAATTGTCTTAACTGTTTGCACAGCTTGCGCCCCCCCTTCCGCAGTTGCAAAAGACCGCTCTTTTCCAGAAATGTCTCTAGAATTTTTGGGCGAATACCAATTGCCAAAAATCAATTTTGAAGGAGCACCAGTCGGCGGTTTGTCAGGAATCACCTACGACCCCAAAGGTATTAGCGCAGTCACTTCTAAAGCTTATCGCTTTTACGCTCTTTCCGACGACCCCAGCGAAAACGGAGAAGCGAGATTTTACAGTTTGAGACTCGACCTCACATCAAGCGATTCAGAAAATATTCGCCTGAAAAAAGTTACCGTTGAAGGCGTTACATCCCTCAAAAAAGCAGACGGTGAAACCTTCTCTTGGGGTTCCATCAATCCCGAAGGCATCGCCTTTTCTCCCCGCAATTCAGTATTTGTCGCCAGCGAAGGCGTTACTCATGTTGGCATCCCTCCTTTTCTAGGTGAATTTGACCTCAAAACAGGGCAAATGCGGGGAAATTTGCCGATTCCAAAGCGCTACATTCCCGATGCCAGCGATGAAAAACAGCAGCAAGGAGTGGTGGACAATTTAGGTTTTGAATCTTTAACCATCGACCCAGAAACTTTTAGTCCGGGCGGTCTCGATCCGTTTCGTTTGTTCGCAGCTACGGAAGCGCCGTTAATGCAAGATTTAGACCCGGAACAGGCAAACAAACTTCGTCTTTTACATTATGTTATCGTCGATAAAACGCCTCAATTAGTCTCGGAAAATCTTTACATCCTCGACCAAGTTCCCATGACTATTTTGAACGGTTTAACAGAATTAGTAACTGTCGGTGGCGGTCAGATTCTGAGTTTAGAACGTTCTTTTGGGCTGTCGGGATACAGCGCTAGGATTTATCAAGTAGCGGTTGGGGCGGCTACAGATACTTCGAGAATCCAGAGTTTTAAAGGACGAGTGGCCGTCGAACCTATTAAGAAAAAGTTGCTGCTAGACTTAAGCGAACTCGGAATTCCGCTGTACAATTTAGAGGGAATGACCCTCGGGCCGATGTTGCCAGATGGCAGCAAAAGTGTTGTTTTGGTCAGTGACGACAATTTTGATGAAGCGCAGAAAACTCAGTTTATTTTGTTAAGTTTAAAAAGGAAAAATTAGCTCTGAAGGGCGGGCTAGAAGCCCACCCCACAAGAAGACTTATTATTTGTGAAATAAGCCGGAAAGCCTGTTTAGGAAAACAGTCCAAGAAACTTCACTCTTTGTGGAACAGGCATCTTGCCTGTTCATAAAAAAGTTAAATCACATTTATCCAACTATAAAATACTTTAATTATGCCAACTCGTAAGACTTTGCACTTACCAGAAATTGAACTTTCCTACCTAGAATGGCAGCCACAAACTGGGCTAAAAAAAGTTCCGCGTTTGCTGCTACTGCACGGTTTAGCAGATAGTGCGTGTGTCTGGACGGGCTTGGGCAATTACTTCTCCAACCGCTATCATATTGTAGCGCCAGATATGCGCGGTCACGGAGAGAGTAGCAAACCGAAAACAGGCTATACTTTTGAAAGTGCGATCGCAGATTTAGAAGCTTTGATGGTACATCTCAACTGGCCAGACGCACACATTTTAGGACATTCTTGGACTGGAAAACTAGCACCGATTTGGGCGAGGCAAAATCCCGATCGCTTTTGCAGTATGATTTTAGTAGACCCCATCTTCATCACCAAACTGCCCGCCGTGATGAAACTCACCCTCCCCATTGTTTACCGAAAATTAGATTGTCTCAAATGTGTGGGCCCGTTTGCGACTTTATCCCAAGCAGAAGCAGCAGCAAAACAATCGGGAGAATACGCAGATTGGAGTGACGTGCAGCAAAGGGTATTCCAACACCAAATTGAACAAAAATCCGACGGAAATTGGGGTAGTAAGTTTGCGATTGCTGCCAGAAATCAGATATTTGTAGAAGTGATGAAAGTTGCCGGTTTAACTGAAAATATTGAGATACCGACTTTGTTTGTACAGCCGGAAAAAGGCGTAAATCGCATGGATTGGCAAATGCAGCCGTACAAGAAATACTTGAAAAATCTTACCGCTGCAAAAGTACCGGGGAATCACTGGTGTTTTTTGACTCAACCGGAAACTTTTAATCAAACTGTGGCAGATTTTTTAGAGGGAACAAGACAGTGAATTTAGAAATTATCGCACATCGGGGATTTTCGGCGATCGCCCCTGAGAATACTTTAGCAGCTTTTGAACTGGCGATCGCCCGCAAAGCTAATTCGATCGAATTCGACATCCAGCTATCAGCCGACAGCGTACCGGTGATTTTTCACGACACAACACTAGATAGAATCACTGGATTTTCTGGTAAAGTCAGAAAAACAAACCTGTCACAATTGCAGAAACTTGATGCGGGAAAATGGTTTAGCGATGAATTTTCAGGACAAAAAATTCCTACTTTCGCAGAAGCATTAGTTATCCTGAAAAAAGTTGACAAATTTCTCTATTTTGATGTCAAGCCCCATTGCGAATGGTCGAATGCAGAAGTTGCGGATTTTGTCAATACTTTGAATGGTGCAGGAATCAAAGAAAAATGCGTTATTACCTCGTTTAGTGATGGATTTTTGGCACAAGTGCGGCAGCTAGATGGCGATTTGGCGATCGGACACATTGTTGCTAATCTAGAAGCATACAAAACTCAATTATCTCAAGCTGTGGCGTATCAAGATCGCTTGATTAGCAGCCAGTATCGCATTTTGCTGGAAAATCCCGCACTGATTCAAGAAAGCCGGAGTCAGGGAGTTGACATTGTGGTGTGGACGGTGGACGATCCAGAAGATAGGCAAAAATTAATTGATTTGGGTATAACTCGGATTGTCACTAATTGTTTGATATGATCTTTTTTAACCGCAGATTAACGCAGATTAACGCCAGATAATAGATGAATTATTTTCGCCAAAGCATCCAGGAAATGTCGGGTTACGTGCCGGGAGAACAGCCACCGCTAGGCACAAAAATTATTAAATTAAATTCTAATGAAAATCCCTATCCGCCTTCTCCAAAAGCCTTAAAAGTGCTTCAAGAAATAGACGGAGAAATGCTGCGGCGCTATCCAGATCCAACGGGTAAAAAATTCCGCATCGCTGCTAGTCAAGTTTTGGGAGTTCCTGACGATTGGATTGCTGTAGGTAATGGCAGCGATGATTTATTGAACTTGATAGTTCGTGCTGTGGGCGAACCGGGAAAACAGATTGTTTGTCCCGCGCCAACCTATGTATTGTACCGCACTTTGGCACAAATTCAAGATGCAGAATTTGTGGAAGTTCCCTATCCAGACGACTACCAGTTACCAGTCGATTTACTAATAGGAGCCAGGGGTGCTGTGACATTTGTAGCTTCCCCAAACAGTCCATCGGGAACAGCTATTTCTGTGGCAGATTTGGAGAAACTGGCTCAAGAGTTATCGGGTATTCTTGTCATTGATGAAGCTTATGTAGATTTTGCAGAAGAAAATGCTTTGGAGTTGACAAAAAAGTACAGTAATGTTATAGTTTTGAGAACGCTTTCCAAAGGTTATTCTCTAGCAGGATTGAGGTTGGGTTTTGCTATAGCAAATCCGCTGCTGCTGGCTGAATTAAATAAAATTAAAGACAGCTACAATGTTGATGCTGTAGCTTATGCGGTGGCGGCGAGTGCGATCGCAGATTCAGACCACAAAACAGCCAACGCCGAAAAGATTAAGGCTTCGCGAGCAAAACTAGCAGTTATCTTCAAGGAATTAGGCTTTGAAGTTTGGCCTTCGCAAACCAACTTTTTGTTAGTCAGACCGCTGGGCGGCGATGCAGAAAGAATTTATCAAACACTCAAAGAACGGGGAATATTGATTAGATACTTCAATCAGCCGCGATTAGAAGACAAATTGCGAATTAGTGTAGGTACGGAAGAACAGAATCAAATATTAGTTAAAACCTTGAAGGAAATCCTATAAATAACGATCGCAGCAATATAGGTTCGTAGTGCGTCTTGGTGTCCGCATCCATCCCAGGACTTGCATTCCTCACTACGAACCGTTTGATGAGGGATAATTATTAGGATTGTCGATCGCCAACCCGGCCGACTGAGCAATATTCAGCAGCCTGTTGTCCGCCGAAACAAAAATTAGTTGAGTTTCTGGCATTGATGTTAAAACAGATTGAACCCGCAAAGCAGCCGCCAATTGCACAGCATCACAAGCCCGCAATGGATATTGAATAATCAGTTCACCCGCCCTTTCAGCTAGTACCTCATCAACTTCAATAACTCTATACCGACTATTGAATTCCGATCTAAAATGTTGAATAAGTGTAGCAACTTCCGCAGCATTTATACCACCTTCACGCTGTCTGCGTGCAAAAGCACTAAGAACTTCCACCCAGGTGATGCGGACGAGAAGCAGCGAGTTACCCGTCTGGGAATCCGTGAGAGTCTTGATCCAAGGGCTGCCAATTTCAACCACATATCTTTTGATGAGAGCGCTGCTATCCAAAAAATAAATGTTTACCACGGCCCGCGATCCTCGATAATCATTTCAGACAGAGGCTTGCCCGGTTTTGCCCCTAACTTTTTAGCCAATTCATACACATCTTCATCGGTTACAGCCTCGACATTCTGGGGAGTGTTAGGTAGTGGAGTCACCAATCCTCGATCGACCAACAACTGGATTGCCAATTCTGCCTGCTTTTTGGGATCATCAGGCCAGAGTTGAATCTGCACAGTTTCCCCATCTTGGAAAGACACAGAACTCAAGGGGCGAAAAACCCCGTTTTCGTAGATAGCAGTAATAGTTTCTGGCATAATTAGCTTCTTAATTAAATGCTTAGACTTATTGTACTTCTTTTAATTACTTTGTTGCTACCACAGCCAAATTCCAAGCCAACCGCTTCATCAAAGGCAACTTCTTTAAAAACCCATCCAACGTTTCCAATCGAGAGTATTCCGGCTTCAATCTCTCTTCTTCAAGAATAATCTTCTTCCAATAACGCTCATCATTCGGATGCACTTTTTCGATCAAATAAAAACGCAAAAAAATCCACAGCGAGGTCAACCAAAACGTATCGTAAGCCGTCTCCGAAAACAGAGATTCAACAAACTTGACAATATTAATATCCAAAGGAGTTTCATCCTCAGTTCGCACCTCAGTAGCCATCTTGCGGTAAACATTAATCACCGGATTGTGCTTCATCGGGTCCCAAAAACAAGCTTTACCGCCCGGTTTCAGCACGCGCTGCATTTCGCGAATTGCTTTTTCTGGTTCCGGCAAATGGTGCAATAAATTAGAAGCGTAAACAATATCAAAACTATTGTCTGGGAAATCTAGCGCCATTGCATTTACAGTACAACCTTCGATTTTGACGCCGTTTGTCTCTGCCAATTTCAGAGCAACTTCTACCATGCCCTGAGAATAGTCAGCCGCCGTACATAGCGCCCCTTTTTTAGCGAAATAAACGCTATTTTCTCCCGCGCCGCAGCCTAAATCTAAGAGGCGTTTGCCAATGATATCGCCCATTTGCTGGACGATGAATCTATTTTCTGGGGCTGTACAAGCTTCAAAGTAATCATTGACTCGGATGCCATCAACGTCGATTGTCGATGCCCAAGCATCATGGAATTGTCGCTCTTTTTTTAACGTTTCGTCTTGCATTTTTTTAAGTGTTTGTTGTTTGTAAAAAAATTAATTTGAAACCGCAGATGAACGCGGATTAACGCAGATTAATTGAGATTTATCTGCTATTATCTTGGTTCGTCTGCGGTTTGTTTTAAGAAATATGCCTGACAATAAATTTATCAGCGCTGTACTTCTGCTGCAACAACTTCACTTCTGATTTTAGTTGGCTTTTCCGATGCTTTTTCAGCACTAGACTGTAATGACACGTACAGTCGATTTAAAGCGCTGATGTATGCTTCTGCGGAGGCGACGATAATGTCGGTATTTGCTGAGTGTCCAGAAAATACTTTGCCTTCATGGCGCAACCGAATTGTGACTTCGCCGATCGCATCTATGCCCGCTGTTACCGATTGTACAGAAAACTCGATCAACTCATTCGGTACGTTTACCACCCGGTTAATTGCCCTGTAAATCGCATCCACAGGCCCAGTGCCGATCGCAGCATCGGTCAATTCTTCGCCCGCCGGATTCCGCACAGTGACTGTTGCTGTCGGGCGAGATTTGTCGCCGCAGGAAACCTGTACCAATTCTAACCGGAACAGTTCCGGTGCTTGGTGGGCTTCGTTGTTGGCGATCGCCTCTAAATCCCAATCAGTAATCTCTTTTTTCTTGTCTGCTAAATCTTTAAACTTGACAAAAGCCTTATTCAGCTCATCGTCGGCCATTTCAAAACCCAACTCTTTCAAGCGAGTGTGAAATGCGTGGCGGCCCGACAATTTACCCAAGACGATTTGATTTTCCGTTAAGCCGATCGACTCAGCGTCCATAATCTCGTATGTCAGCTTATTTTTCAGCACTCCGTCTTGGTGAATTCCCGACTCGTGGGCGAAAGCATTGGCCCCGACTATCGCTTTATTTGGCTGCACCAACATCCCCGTTAAATTGGAAACCAAGCGGGAAGTTTTGTAAATTTGGCGCGAATCAATATTCGTCAGAGGTTCGTCAGAATCCGCAGGCCGGCCCAAGAACGGATTAAAATATTGGCGCCGCACGTAAAGCGCCATTACCAACTCTTCCAAAGCAGCATTTCCCGCCCGTTCGCCAATGCCATTAATCGTGCATTCTAACTGTCTGGCGCCATTTTTCACAGCTTCCAAAAAGTTAGCAACAGCCAATCCTAAGTCATTGTGACCGTGAACCGAAATAATTGCGCGATCGATATTCGGCACATTTTCCTTAATTCCCCGAATCAAAGCCCCAAACTCACTCGGAGTAGTGTAGCCCACAGTATCGGGAATATTAACAGTAGTTGCACCGGCTGCGATCGCCCGTTCTAGAACCTGATACAAAAACTCCGGTTCCGAACGACAAGCATCTTCCGGCGAAAACTCCACATCATCCACAAAAGACTTAGCGTAAGCCACCATTTCCGGCACAATTTCCAGAATCTCAGCCCGCGTCTTTTTCAGCTTATATTCTAAGTGAATGTCAGACGTAGCCAGAAACGTATGAATTCGCGAATTTACCGCTGGTTTCAGAGCTTCGGCTGCTGTTTTGATATCCGGCTTTCTCGCCCTTGCCAAACCGCAAATTGTCGGCCCATTTTCCGTGCCGACCGATCGCGCTATTTTGTGGACGGCCTCAAAATCTCCCGTGCTGGTGAAAGGAAAACCGGCTTCAATCACATCCACGCCCAATCTTGCTAACTGGCGAGCAATAGTCAGCTTTTCATCCACATTCAGAGATGCACCCGGAGATTGTTCTCCGTCCCGCAAAGTCGTATCGAAAATAATAATCCGGTCTTGACTTGGTTGAGTTTTCATAGCTCTAAAAAAGTGTTTTCCTGATTTTTACTTGTCCGTTTTTCTGGGCAATTATTGCCAGTCACCAGTCTTGTGCTTCGCGCCCATAACAAATAATTAATAATCAATAACCCATAACGCCTGACTGCTGACTAATGACTAATGACTAATGACTAATGACTAATGACTAATGACTGATGACTGATGACCAATGACTAATGATTAATGAAATCGGACTGCTTCCCTGTCAACTGTCAACTGTCAACTGTCAACTGACTAATAATCCATCTTCTCGATATGTTCCCTAATTTCATTTAGGTCTATATACCTATCTGTAGCATTTCGTAACTCTCTAGCAATCATTCCTTCGGTTGATACCACAGTAATATGAGTATTTTTCGAGCGGAGCAGCTCGATCGCCCGCTCAAAATCTCCATCCCCGCTAAACAGCACAACTTGGTCGTATTGATCCACGGTATTAAACATATCAACCACAATCTCTATGTCTAAATTAGCCTTTTGAGAATATCTGCCCGAAGCATCGTCGTAATATTCCTTAAGAATTTTAGTGCGAACCGTGTAACCTAGACTAATCAAAGCATCTCGAAATCCCCTTTGATCTTGGGGGTCTTTCAGACCCGTATACCAGAAAGCATTGATCAAGATGACATTCGGCTGCGAAGTTTTGAAATATTCGAGCACCCTGCGAGGATCAAAAAACCAACCGTTCTTTTGTTGAGCGTAGAACATATTGTTCCCGTCCACAAAAATAGAAAGGCGGTTCATTAAGTTTGTCATAGAAACTTAGACCTAATAATTGTAGAAAGAAGTTAATCTAAATATCACATTTTAGCAACATGGAGCTAACTGAGGCAATAGATTAGACTTCAGAAAACTCCATCTCCCCAGTATTTCATATTTTCGGCTCTACCGCCAGAGGGTTCTTTTAACCCTGCTTGCTTTTGAGCGAGGGGCCCTCACAAACTATACGCCTAGTAACTCAATACCGGCTGCCGTGTCAAGGTTAATGGCGCCTTCAAACTACCGCCGTACCGCCCTACCGCCAAGCAGGCATACCTAAGCGCATAGCAGTAGATTTTGCTCCCTGATTTCATAGTGCAGACTACCTCCGCTCAAGCCTTTTTGCTTTCAAGAGCCCAGCGAGCTAACTCTGTCCGGTTGTGCAGACCTGTTTTGCCCAGCATATTGCTGACGTGGCTTTCGATAGTCCGCTGGCTGACATTCATCACGTCTGCGATCTGGCGGTTTGCCATACCCTGCGCTAGCAACTGTACCACCTTTAACTCAGTGGGAGTCAATTCGACATTGCGGCGCGCCTTAATTTTGGGGCCACTGTCCATACCGGGATTTGAGTGGCGAATCAAGCGGGATGCTGCTTTCAGAGAAGATTCCACTTGGGCTACCAGTTCTTCTGGTTCAAAAGGCTTGACTATATAAACGTCAGCCCCAGTGCTCAAGCCTTTTACTCGGTCTGAACTTTGACCTTTTGCGGACAAGAAAAGAACCGGAATCCAGCTAGTGCGAGGGTCTTCTCTGATGTGTTTGACTAAAGTGTAGCCGTCCATTTCCGGCATCATCACATCGCAGATAATCAAGTCGGGAACTTCTTGTTCTAGTTTTTCCAGAGCGTCTCTGCCGTTTTCTGCTGTAATGACGTTGTAACCCCGAAACTCCAAGTAGTCCTTGACCAGCAAGATCAAGTTGGGGTCGTCGTCAACCAGCATCAGCCGTTTTTGATCTCCTGAATTATTGTCCTTTGTCATGTTTATTCCCGCTAAAGTATCCCGCACGCTTCCTTATTTTCACTTCTGTCTTTTCCGTCAGTCCCCCGCCACCCGGCTGGGGGTGGAGGACGACGGTCGGCTGAAGGGATGGCGGTGAGGGAAAGCGGGGCGGGTATTACCGCTTTCCAACCTATAATTGACTGCTGTTTGTGAGTGTCTTACGACCTGGAACGCAGCCCAAACCTGTAATCGACGATCGCCCTGTCAAGATCAGCCTTGATTGATTGGAGATTCCCTAACAGATCCCAAGTTAAATATTTAATCTTGATCGGTTCAATTTCAGGTTAATGCCCCGATTTTAAATGATACTTCTGATATAGAGAAATTTAAGCAGACTCCCTACTTACGTATTTAACTGTTTCTAGTGTAGTTTGGCAACCTGCTTAGTGTCTGCCACTGAGAAATTTTTGCACAAAATTTCACAGTTCCTGTGATCGATTTTTTTACTGTACCTTTTGAGAAACACAAGGAACACGGGAAGCCGCACAAGGAAGACAAGAATCTAACTACAGTTTTATTGAACTGTAGCAGGTGCGATCGCCCGGACGCCAAACTGTCTCAAATTCTCACCCTTAACCTTAAATTTAACACTTTACCTATAACCCTGTACTTTAAACAGCGCTATACTTAAATGTTTGGCTCCGCCTCAGCAGGCACAGGCAAAGGATGAGTCAAGAAAGCGTATTCTTGAACTACCTTTGAGTTTAGGAGATGTTCCTGAATAATTCTCTCAATGACGGGTGGAGTAACGTCGCGATACCACACTCCGTCTGGATAGACTACCATAATCGGGCCCGACGCGCACACTCGCAGGCAATTGGCTTTCGTGCGAAAGACGCAGGTTGGTCTAGTGGCACTTGGCTTGTCCAACCCCAATTCTTGCAAGCGTTTTTTTAAGTAATTCCACGCCTCCAGACTGGTTTGCCGATCGCAGCACTTGGGCACGGTTTGGTCGGCACAGATAAAAATATGCCGCTCGATTTGAGCGATTCCCAGGCTTTTGACACAAGCCCTCAAGCCTTGGCTGCAAGATTCCTCGTTATTTTCTGTCATTGTCTTCATCAATCAAAAGTAATTGGTTAGCGATCGAAAGTCATCACCACTCTCCCCCTCTCCCACTCTCCCCCTCTCCCACTCTCCCCCTCTCCCACTCTCCCACTCTCCCCCTCTCCCACTCTCCCACTCTCCCCCTCTCCCCTCTCCCCCTCTCCCCCTCTCCCTGTCCCCCTTTCAGCCCCTTCCACTCATTCTCGGTTCGGGAACCCGTACAGACAGATAAGTTGCGATCGCCCCTAACTAAAGCTAAATTAGCACTCAGGAGTCGAGAGTGCTAATATGTCAGTAGTAAGCAGTCGGCTGTTGCTTTCAGAGCGACTCCGAACGGCTAACTGACTAGGAACTGTAATCTGGAGATTTATTTATGGCAGCAGTATCACTGAGTGTTTCTACCGTTAAACCTTTAGGCGAGCGCGTGTTCGTAAAAGTAAGCGCTAGCGAAGAAAAAACCGCCGGCGGCATCCTTCTACCCGACACAGCAAAGGAAAAGCCCCAAGTAGGCGAAGTCGCGGCCGTGGGCCCCGGCAAGCGCAATGACGACGGCAAGCGCGTTGAAATGGAAGTCAAAGTCGGCGACAAAGTTCTCTACTCGAAGTACGCAGGCACCGACATCAAACTCGGCACCGACGAATACGTCTTGCTAGCCGAAAAAGACATTCTGGCGATCGTTAACTAATTAATCATTAGTCATCAATCATTAGTCATCAGTCATTAGTTTAAAGCGAACGCCGCCAAACAACTAATGACACGGGACAAATGACTAATATCCATCATCCCCAATCCACAATCTCAAACCCTCTCATCCCCAAAAACTATGGCTAAGCGCATCATCTATAACGAAAATGCACGTCGCGCCCTCGAACGCGGTATGGACATTCTCGCCGAAGCAGTAGCAGTAACCCTCGGCCCCAAAGGCCGTAACGTGGTTCTCGAAAAGAAATTTGGCGCTCCTCAAATCGTCAATGACGGTGTTACCATCGCCAAAGAAATCGAACTAGAAGACCATGTAGAAAATACAGGCGTTGCCTTAATCCGTCAAGCAGCCTCCAAAACCAACGACGCAGCAGGCGACGGTACCACAACAGCTACTGTTCTAGCTCACGCAATGGTCAAAGAAGGCCTGCGGAACGTAGCAGCCGGCGCAAATGCGATCGCCCTCAAGCGCGGTGTTGACAAAGCAACCGGCTTTTTGGTAGAAAAAATTGCCGAACACGCCAAACAAGTAGTAGATTCCAAATCCATCGCTCAAGTAGGCTCAATCTCTGCTGGTAACGACGATGAAGTCGGCCAAATGATTGCCAACGCAATGGACAAAGTGGGCAAGGAAGGCGTAATTTCCCTAGAAGAAGGGAAGTCTATGACCACCGAACTCGAAATCACCGAAGGGATGCGCTTCGACAAAGGCTACATTTCTCCCTACTTCGTCACCGACACCGAACGGATGGAAGCAGTTCTAGAAGAACCCTTCATCTTGCTGACCGACAAAAAAATCGGTATGGTACAGGATTTAGTACCCGTGCTCGAACAAGTAGCTCGTTCCGGCCGCCCGCTGTTGATCATTGCAGAAGACATTGAGAAAGAAGCTTTAGCTACTCTCGTTGTCAACAAACTGCGCGGTGTGTTGAACGTGACTGCTGTGAAAGCACCTGGTTTTGGCGATCGACGCAAAGCCATGTTAGAAGATATCGCCGTATTGACCGGCGGTCAACTCGTCACCGAAGACGCCGGTTTGAAACTGGAAAATACCAAGCTGGAAACGATCGGCAAAGCTCGCCGCGTCACCATCACCAAAGACAGCACCACAATTGTTGCCGAAGGTAACGAAGTCGCAGTCAAATCTCGCTGCGAACAAATTCGTCGTCAAATGGACGAAACCGAATCTTCCTACGACAAAGAAAAGCTGCAAGAACGCTTGGCCAAATTGGCTGGCGGCGTTGCAGTCATCAAAGTCGGCGCAGCTACCGAAACCGAAATGAAGGATCGTAAACTGCGTCTTGAAGATGCGATCAACGCGACCAAAGCTGCTGTCGAAGAAGGCATTGTCCCCGGCGGCGGTACAACTTTGGCTCACCTAACTCCTCAATTGGAAGAGTGGGCTAACAGCACTCTGAAGGGCGAAGAATTGACCGGTGCATTGATTGTTGCCCGTGCTTTGGCTGCTCCTCTGAAGCGCATTGCTGAAAACGCTGGTTTGAATGGCGCTGTGATTGCTGAGCGCGTCAAAGAAAAGCCGTTCAACGTTGGTTTTAACGCAGCGACAAATGAGTTTGTCGATATGTTTGAAGCTGGTATCGTTGACCCTGCGAAGGTAACTCGTTCTGCTCTGCAAAATGCTGCATCTATTGCTGGCATGGTGCTGACAACCGAGTGCATCGTCGTTGACAAGCCTGAACCGAAGGATGGCGCTGCTGCTGGCGCTGGCGGCGGCATGGGCGGCGGCGACTTCGATTACTAAGTCGATAGTCGATCGTTTGATGGGGCGGGCTTTTGGGCCTGCCCTGTTATTTTGGGAAGTGCTTTTACTGTAGGCATAATTTTAACTCGGAAGCGAAATTAACTAAACGCACAATCTCTAAGGCCCCCGTGCCTATGTACTCAAACGCGAGGTTACCCAAAACCTAACCCTGCGTTAGTTAAAAAACATAGGAGTTAAAATGCCTGAAAAAGTAGAGATAGTTCCCAACGAAGCCTTAGTAGTTCGTGGTGGTCTTAATCGTCCAGAAGATCTTCAACGTGCCATAGGAACCCACCCCAGCGGCATCACGGGAATTTCTGTAGAATGTGCAGTAGAATTGTCTGTAGCAGAATTAGCATTAGCAATCCCTCACGGACAAGTGGGTGTTACCACAGTGGCTAAAGTTCGCTCGGAAGGTGGAGATGTCATCCGTACTTCTGGCAGAAGCTTAAATCATGCAACTCTCAGTGGCTTACCACCAGAAAAAGCAAGTCTTCTGCTGACACCAACGATCCCTAACCCATCTAGGACTTAGGCAACTAGCAAATAGAGTAAGGGTGCGTCAGACGCTAAAACCCTGGTTATATTAATCCATCACTTCGTCTGACGCACCCTACAAGCTCATCTAAATGAGTCAGTTGCGTAAATTTCCCCATCATAAAAAATCTTAATTGTAATAAATATGAGTGCTCCCAGAATCTTTGCAGACTTTCATAATGCTGATAAACAGAGTCGCCTTCGTCTGAATTGTGTTGGTACAATTGAAGATTTGAGCCGCCAAAATATTAAATTGCAAAATGGTCAATTGCTCACCCTCTATAGCGAAGAATTAGAAGTGGATGGCGTAGTGCAATATTCGGAAGAGGAAAGTCTTTGGGTTGCAGCAATTGATTGGGAGCAAATTAGACAAGTAGAGGATATGCTTCTTCCAGCAACTGTCTAGTTAGGGATTGCTAAATATTCGTTCTTGGGAATGGAAATAATATGAATCTATCATTTATTTAAAGATTTAAGATTTATTATAAAAGCCCTTGAACATCAAATAAATGCCTATAAAGAACGTTTGCAAGTAATAGAAGATGTAGATGAGGATGAGGCAGCCGCTCTAGGGAACGATATTAAATTTTTAGAGCTTCTCCACGCAGACATGACGACAACTTTAGAGCAGAATACTTCAGTCAAAACTTTAAGTTATGGTGAGGTTTCTTCGCCAGCTCAGAATGATAAATTTTCAGAAACATCCAAAAAAATATCGTTTCAATAATTAGTTGAATTAACCCAGAAGTTGTCACTTAGTGAGCGATTATTTCTAGTAGAGGCGATTACCTCGTCTGTGCGTCAGGAAGTCACAATAAGCCAATAATCAGTCAATGACAGGATTTTCAGAAGTTTGTTTAGATGATATACTGAGAATGACTGAGTAATCGTAAAGTGAGCAGAGGTCAGGCAAATGTCAGCCACCATCACAATTAGCCCCAGCGAAATTCGGCAGATATTTCAGCCACGCACGTCCAGCGCCTCAAGGTTTTGGGAACTGGCTCAAAAAGCAAACAATTTAGCTGTAATAATTGAAGACCGTTGGGAAAAAATTCCTGCTGAAACGCAAGAATTACTCAAAGTTTTTGCCTATGCTTTCATTGAACCCCCTCAAGGAATTAAAGAGAGGTTGCTTAAATTTGTGGGGCTTTTTTCTTTGGCTATCGCTTTACCTTGGATTGTACTTAAAGGTGAACTCGATAGTTTTGTAGCTTATATTAACGCCTTTAATAGACTTATTAATGCGATTTTAAGTGGAGTAGAACGGGAAGATATTGCTTATCAAAAAGCACTATCTGAAGCCCTGGAACAGACTTTTGCAGGGTGGGAAACTAGCGAGGCGATGACAGCGGAGGAGGCCTGTGAACGAATCAGAGCAATTTCATATCAAGCTCTCGAAGAACTTTGATAAAACTCAGCAAAAACTAATCCGCGATCGCTATCGTAAAAATCAGGCAGGATTAGTAAAATTTGTCGAATTACTCCAAAAATTCCTCAGATTTTTGAGCGTTGACCCCCGTCCCCGTCCACCGTTGGGACATTTTGAACCTTGGCCAAAAGGCAGTAGCCGTGATGGATGGGAACTGTGGAAGTTGGAGTTTAAAATGCCTCAGCTTCGCGGAGCCGCTGAACAGGGGCGACTTATATATTTGTTAGATATTACAAAAAAAGAAGTTGTGTTGCTGTGGATTTACACGCACGCAGAATTTGAAAAACGCCCACCGGATCAGAATCTAAAGCGTTTATTGCTCGAAATTATGGATAATTATGAAGTTTCCGATGAAAGTAAAAATTTAGACGACAGTGGAGACGATGAAACTGGAGAGGATAAAGTTGAATAAAATAAATCAAATGACAGTGAAGGTGCATAATCAAAATGTGGCTTCTATTACCTTTCAATAACCAGGCACACCATTTATGAAACTTTACCATAGTCCCATTTCCCCGAACTCCCGCCGCGTCGGGATCGCCCTCTTAGAAAAAAACCTCGACTTTGAATTAGTAGAAATCCACTTGGACGGCGATCACTTGCAGCCTGACTTTATCGCAATGAATCCTTTTCATCGTATCCCGGTTTTGGTCGATGATGACTTCACTGTCGTCGAGTCTCTCGCAATTCTTGACTATCTAGAAACGAAGTATCCCGCACCGGCAATGCTGCCAAAAGAACCGAAAGATTTGGCAGTTGTGAGGATGGTAGAATTGGTCACGGTTAACGAACTTCTACCGCAACTTTACCCCCTAAGCAGTGAAATAATGGGATGGGGAATTCCCCAAGCGCAGGAAATCGAAAAGGCTAAGGAAAAAATCGATACTGTGCTGAAATTCTTTGAAGGCTTGTTGGACGATCGCCCTTTTTTCGCTAGCAACAGTATCACGTTTGCCGAGTGCGTTGCCGGCACCGTCGTGCCTTTGCTATCTTGGGTTGGTGTGTCCCTAGACGGCTATCCTAAAATTCAAGCTTGGTGCGATCGACTGCTTGCCCGCCCCTCATGGCAGCAAACTCAATTCACCGAGGCAGATTTGGCGGCTTTCGCATCTCGGAGACAAAAATTTCTGGCACAATCTGAAGCCTAATGAACTAATCCACTCTCAAGCGATCGCTCTTTTTCCTAGCTGTCTTCGCCTGCATCCAAATTCCCATCGCAGCAATGGGGCAGCCCGCCGCCCGATCGAACTACGAAGCAATTAACGCTAAACAGTTCCTTGTCGATCGCAAAATTACCGTCTCCAACCCCAAAGATATCGCCGCAAAACTCTTTAGCAGCGATGAAGAATCTGAAGGCCGAAAAAGCGACCAAATTTCGGTTGAATATCCCACGCGATAAACAGCAGTAATTGTACATACAGTCATCGGTTTAGCTGACGATTCGGTGGCTGGAATGCGACACCGCATCGAACTCAGACTCAGGCAAAATAAGTGGGAAATTGTCGGGATTGGGCGACAATCGAAGTGTCAACAAAATCGCGGACACCAAGATTGGGCAAGCGGGCGCTGTCAGTAGAAAGGTTGATCGGCTTTTTGCTTAAATTCTTTCACCCCGGATGCGTTGCGAGGAACGAAGCTAAGACTTGAGGCAACCGAGGAAAAACAGAGGCACAGAAAGATTCGCTACCGCTGGCTGCCGACAGAAATAAGTTATTTCTGCGTAAGTCCAGGAAGCAATCTGGACTCCGCGTTTTTCCCTGGCTGCGCGACAATAACTTAAAACTATTTTCGGTGTCGATCGCTCTTTTAGTCAAAAAGAGCGATCAAACTCAGAATTTTACTTGCACATGATTAAATTTCCCGCCGAGATGAATCCGGGCACAGGGCCTGAAATCTCAACCCAATTGCGATTTTCTCCATTCTTATCTTTCACTAACTGGAAATTTGGTACAAGCGTTACTTGACCGTTAGCCGGTACACCCCCTTTAACAGCAGAAGTCTTGGAAGGCTCGGTGCGGATGGCTAGACCCCTCGGCGCTACGCGAGGTTCTACTTGGCGGCACAGACTTACGGGGCCCGTTGCTGGTGCTGGTGCAGGCGCTGGTGCTGGCGCTGGTGCTGGTGCTGGCGCTGGTGCTGGCGCTGGTGCTGGTGCTGGTGCAGGCGCTGGTGCTGGCGCTGGTGTTGCTGCTGGTGCTGGTGCAGGCGCTGGTGCTGGCGCTGGTGTTGCTGCAGGCGCTGGTGCTGGCGCTGGTGCTGGTGCAGGCGCTGGTGCAGGCGCTGGTGCAGGCGCTGGTGCAGGCGCTGGTGCAGGCGCTGGTGCTGGTGCAGGCGCTGGTGCAGGTGCCGGTGCGGGACTTGGGGAAGGAGTTTGACTAATGGTGCACGAACCTAAATTACTTTCGTCGTTGGGATAGCCGCTAGCGACATACCCTGTGACGGGAGCGGTAATTTGAATCCAGAGGCGACCGTCGGAGGCTTTAACAGAAGTAGCGCCTTGGGACAGCGTTACCTGAGTGTTAAGTCCTACCCCGCCCACTCTAGGGGATTTGGGGTCTGGGTTCTGGCGAACGGTCAAACCTTCTTTGGGAGTGACTTTGCGGCAAAGGTTGCCAGCCTGGGCTATTTGAAAGGTGGCGCTATCTTCAAAGGAAATATTTTCCGCATCTTGACTGACAGTGGATGTTGAGGGGGCGGCAACACCGATGGCATTCGCCTGCAAACTTCCGGCTACGATCGCGATCGCGCCCAGCAATGCAGCGGGTTTATTCCAGCAATTCAAGTTTTTCATCCGTTCAACTCCTCACTTAACCACAATCATTATCTTAATTGCAGGTTAATATAGCAAAAAAATCGATTTGTCTTCCACAAAAAAGCTTTATATAACTTTTTTATGACCGCAAGTCAAGCTTTATTTATATAATTTAATGTTTGGTGAGTTGAGCGAAGACAAATAAAGCTGTAACTGTTTCCAAACGGTTTTGTTCCTGTGGAGACATTTCCATTCAGGATTCTAGTCGTCACAACGCCGGTTTGTACTTCCCGGACTTCAGATGCCCTTGGTGCTGCTCTTACATAAGAAACTTGGATGGTTGCTTGATATTTACTCGCTGACGCTTTACTTTGCCTGCTACGGTTCGAGCCCCAGTCTGTTGAAACTCACGCCCAGAGCAGAATTATCGCTTAAAAGCCCCGACAGCCTGTTCCACAAAGAATGAATTTCTTCTGGGGAGTAGGGGATGGGCAGGAGATCCCGCCCATAAAAGTCTTATTGAGAATGGTGCAACATCTCAGTTTAAAAATCCAAGGGGCGGGTTTAGGCAACAACATAGACAACCAGCATAAAACCTCCGAACAAAAGCAGCCCGCTCAAATCAGAAACCAAATATTTGCGCCAATTCTGATTTAATTATATTGCTATAGCAACCGTGTGCGATGTTTATGAGGTTTTCACTTGCTGAAACTAATGCGGTAGATTCCTGCGGAATGGGAGTATATTAATGATAGGAAAAATCTTTTTTTCGCAGGGCGAGGGCGATTAGCACACGCACAAGTAGAGGAAAAGCCCAACTAATCTCCTCCCTTATTCCTCCTTCCCCAAATAACTAAAGCCTTCTCTCTTCGAGAGTTAAAGCTTTCTTCCTTCTGCTATATAATGACCAAAGCGTTAAATACTTTTGCAGTGACAAAAACTACTAATAAAAAAGACGGCAACTCCTCTAAATATCCCTTTGACGGTCTATCTTTAGACGATCGCAATCCCGACTTCATTCAGCTTTTGCTGCCAATCTGGGAATGGCTGTACCGCTACTATTTTCGCGTCCAAAGCGACGGCTGGCACCACGTCCCAGCGAGCGGAAAAATGCTTGTTGTCGGTTCTCACAACGGGGGACTCGCCGCTCCCGATATGTTTATGTTCCTATACGAATGGTTCTGCAGGTACGGCACGGAACGCTTGGCTTACGGATTGATGCACCCGACGGTTTGGCAAGTTTCTCCTGATATTGCTGGCCTGGCGGTTCGGTGTGGCGCGATCAAAGCTCATCCGAAAATGGCGATCGCAGCTTTGCGGAAAAATGCCCCAGTTCTCGTCTATCCGGGCGGCGCCCAAGATGTTTTTCGTCCCCACCACTTGCGCGATAAAATCTACTTTGCGGGACGCAAGGGATTTATCAAATTAGCATTGCGAGAAGAAGTTCCAATTTTACCAATTATATCCCACGGTGCCCACGATACTTTGATAGTTTTGGCAGATTTGTACGAACAAGCAAAGCAATTGCATGAATTGGGAATGCCGTGGTTGTTTGGCATCGATCCGGTGGTATTTCCGGTGTATTTGGGATTGCCTTGGGGATTGAGTGTTGGGCCTTTGCCTAACCTGCCTTTGCCAGTGCAAATTCGGACTCGTGTGTGCGAACCGATCGTATTTGAGAGGTACGGTAAGGAGGCGGCGGGCGATCGCGATTATGTTGATGCTTGTTTCGATCGAGTTACCGCCCAAATGCAAGAACAATTAGATTGTTTGGCTGGCAATTGAGAATAGCACAAGTTCGATCGACCAAAAAACCTTCTTACAGCCCTGAATCCCGGTAGAAGACCCCCCAGCGCTTGGGTTGCGAGTGCGGCCAGGACTGATTTTGGTGAAAATTTACCTGAGCAGATTTTTTCCAAAGCAATGACTGAGGTTATGATTATTATTGGCCGAGTTCGATTGCACTTTTCTCCCACTCGCGAGTGTATATTCATAAACTCAGTTGGATGACATCTACCGCAAGATAGATTTTGCAATAAACTCGGCGGTAATCCCGTAAAGTTATGCAACATCCAACTTAAAGCAGATACCGTCTCAGATGCTGGAGGCACTGTCTTGCCTCCAGAGATTATTTAAATGTCAATTGTGTGAAATGATACAGCAAGTAGCAACCGGAAAAGCGATCGCCTTCTTCTTTTCAGATGCAGACGACTTACAAAACTTAAAGAGGCTTTAACTCAATTTGTGAGCATTTTTATTACAAACCAGCAACAGCAAACTGATTAGCATTGACAATCCCCAACAAAAATCATCACCAAATTAACGATGACTAAGCAAATCATTTTCGTAGACTCCGCCGTACAAGACTATCAAACCCTAATTAACAGCGCCGATACCGCTCAAATTTTCATTTAAAATGAAAATTTGAGCGGTATCGAACAAATTACTAATACCTTGGCTCTTCAAAGCGATATAGAAGCAATTCATATCCTCTCCCACGGTAGCCCCGGCACTTTACACTTCGGCTCAGAAACCTTAAGCAATCAGAACTTAGCCCAATGGAGCAACAAAATTAAACAGTGGGGGAAAGCCTTAACAAAAAATGCCGACATCCTCCTCTACGGCTGCAATGTAGCAGCCACAGAAATCGGATTGCAATTCATCCAAAAGCTGCATCAACTAACCGGGGCAAATATCGCTGCATCGAAAAACAAAACCGGGAATCAAGCCGCCGGGGGAGACTGGGAATTAGAAGTAAAAGTAGGGAACATAGCAAC
Source organism: Microcoleus sp. N9_A2 (assembly GCF_036701775.1). Classification (NCBI taxonomy): domain Bacteria; kingdom Bacillati; phylum Cyanobacteriota; class Cyanophyceae; order Oscillatoriales; family Microcoleaceae; genus Microcoleus; species Microcoleus sp. N9_A2. The sequence goes on from NZ_JAUBRH010000005.1 coordinate 208,145, forward strand.
CCAATCCCTGAACGTTCCCAATTACAGCTACACCCTACCACCAACAGGGGCGGCAGATAACAAAGCCTTACTCGTCAGTGGCACACCAACTTCCACCCAGATCAATGTTTTAGCCAACGACACTGGAACGGGCAGAGTGAACGTCCAAAGCATCGCCATCCCCCCCACCAACGGCACAGCTATTATTAATGACGGGATTTATGTAGGCGGCTATTTCACCAGCATCGGTGGGGTTACACGCAACAGAATCGCTCGATTGAATAGCGATGGAACAGTAGATCCCGCCTTCAACCCGAATGCGAGTAGTTTTGTCTATACGATCGCCATAGACAGCAGCGGCAACCCCATAGTGGGCGGCATTTTCACCAGCATCGGTGGCAGTCCCCGCAACTTTATCGCTAAATTAAATCCCACAACAGGTGCCGCCGATGCCACCTTCAACCCGAATGCGAATAGTTTGGTCAGAGCGATCGCCATAGACAGCAGCGGCAACCCCATAGTGGGCGGCGGTTTCACCAACATCGGCGGACAAACCCGCAACCGCATCGCCAAATTAAACCCCACAACAGGTGCCGCCGATGCCACTTTTGACCCGAGTGCGAATAATTTTGTCTATACGATCGCCATAGACAGCAGCGGCAACCCCATAGTGGGCGGTAATTTCACCAACATCGGTGGCAGTCCCCGCAACAGAATCGCCAAATTAAATCCCACAACAGGTGTCGCCGATGCCACCTTCAACCCGAATGCGAATGTTGAGGTCTATGGGATCGCCAGTGACAGCAGCGGCAACCTCATAGTGAGCGGCAATTTCACCAACATCGGTGGCAGTCCCCGCAACTATATCGCTAAATTAAATCCCACAACAGGTGTCGCCGATGCCACCTTCAACCCGAATGCGAATAGTTTGGTCAGAGCGATCGCCATAGACAGCAGCGGCAACCCCATAGTGGGCGGCTTTTTCACCAACATGGGCGGACAAACCCGCAACCGAATCGCCAAATTAAATCCCACAACTGGTGTCGCCGATGCTACCTTCAACCCGAATGCGAATAGTTTTGTCTATGCGATCGCCATAGACAGCAGCGGCAACCCCATAGTGGGCGGCGCTTTCACCAACATCGGCCCACAAACCCGCAACTATATCGCCAAATTAAACCCCACAACAGGTGTCGCCGATGCCACCTTCAACCCGAATGCGAATAATATTGTCAATGCGAATGCGATCGCGATCGACCCCAAAAGAGACATCCTCTACACCCCCAACGCCAACTTCAACGGCGTTGACACCTTCACCTACACCGCCAACGACAGCACCGGCCCCGGCAGCGCCACTACCGTCAGCGTCCTCGTCAACAACTCCCCGGTTTTAGACACCAGCGGCACACCCACCCTCACTGCCCAAAACCAAGGCGACAGCGCCAGTACAGGCACATTAATCTCCACGATCATCACCAACCTCGGCGGCACAAAAATCACCGATCCCAACACCGCCGCCCTCCAAGGCATCGCCATCACCGGTTTAGACACCGCTAACGGCACTTGGCAATACACCATCAACAGCGGCACCACCTGGACAAACACCCCAGCCGTTTCTGCCACCAACGCCTTACTATTAGCTAGTAATCCCAACACCCGCATCCGCTTCGTACCCAACGCCACCTATAACGGAACCGTTGCTAACGCCATCACCTTTGCCGCTTGGGATCAAATAGTTGGCCTAAATGGCAGTACCGCCAACTACACCACAGACTTAGCTACCAACGGCACATCCAGCGTTTTCAGCACAGCCACTGAAACCGCCAACATCACAATCAACCCCCCACCCACCATCACCAGCGTCACCCCAGTCGCCAACGGCAGCTACGGAGTGGGACAAAACCTCGACTTCACCGTTACCTTCAACCAAGCAGTCACCATCACCCAAGGCACAGGTAGTGCCATCCTCCCCATCACCCTCGACACCGGCGGCACAGTCAACGCCACCCTCGTCGGTACAGGGGCCAGCAACACCACCCAAATTTTCCGCTACACAGTTGCATCCGGCAACCTAGACACCAACGGCATCGCAGTCGGCACAGCCTTAACCCTCAGCGGCGGTGCAACCATTCAAAATGCTGCCACTGTCAACGCCATCTTGACACTCAACAGCGTCGGTGCAACCACTGCTGTATTAGTCGATGGCGTTTTACCCACAGTCACTAGCATCACCTCAACTACAACCGATGGCAGCTATACTGTCGGTCAGATTATCCCCATCACCGTACAATTCAGCGAACCCGTCACCGTCACAGGCATCCCACAGCTAACCCTAGCCACAGGAGGCGCAGGAACACGCATCAACTATGCCAGCGGTAGCGGTACTAACACCCTCACTTTTAATTACACCGTAGCCGCCGGTCATGCAAGTGCAGACTTAGATTATCTCTCAACTGCTGCCCTCGCACTAAACGGTGGCACAATTCAAGATGCTGCTACCAACAATGCCACACTAACTCTACCAACTCCCGCTACGGCCAATTCATTAGGTGCGAATAAAGCCATAGTAATTGATACTACGGCACCCACCGTCACGATCAACCAAGCAACAGCACAAACCGACCCAACTGCTACTTCACCCATCAACTTTACCGTCACATTTAGCGAACCAGTGACAGGTTTAGATGCTGCTGATATCGACTTAACTGCCAGTACAGCAAGTGGAACATTAACGCCCACCATCACAGGTAGCGGCCCCGTTTACACAGTTGCAGTCAACGGTATCACAGGTAGCGGAAACGTCATTGCCAGCATCAAAGCTAACGGCGTTACTGATACAGCAGGCAATCAGAATTTTGTTAGTACCAGTACGGATAATAGTGTCACATACAACGCACCTGCACCAGAAATCCAAGTATTAGACGGCACAACAGATATAGTAGATGGTACAACAAGTGCGATCGACTTTGGCAGTGCAACGATTGGCGGCACTCTCAACAAAACCTTTACCGTCAAAAATCTCGGTACAGCAGCTTTAAACCTCAGCAACCTTACCTTACCAACAGG